>JAYTNA010000478.1:0-1233 GCA_043748865.1 Saprospiraceae bacterium | reverse complement strand
TTGGACATGAACAAGTTTCAAGTATTTTCTATTTAATATCTATTGCCAATTGTCCGGTCGTTCAATGAAAAAGTACTTACTCATACTCGCCTGTATTTTTTACAGTTTTATTATATCTGCACAAACGCGGTACAATGAAGGCACTAAAGGTTTTATTTACAATAAAGAAAAAGGTGCCGATATTCGTCTGCATACGCAAAACGGTTGGGATGTAAATTATTTTTTTGGCGACATAAAAAATTATTACACCACCACGTTTTACCGCATCGGCGTGGGTGAATTAAAACATTTTAAAGAACTTTCTAAAACTTTGGATGGTGTTGCACTTTATCCGACGCAAGGATTTGGTTCTTATACTTTCGGAAAACAAAATTATTGTTTTCCGGTGCGCTTGAGTTATGGTGTCAAACATTATTACACCGAAAAAGCGGCAGTGAATGGTGTAGCTCTCGGCATTTCTTATTCCGGAGGATTGACGTTGGCTTTGATGAAACCCTATTATTTGGAAGTGAATACCGCGCAAGATGTGCAACCGGCAATTATAAAATATACACCCGAAACAGAAGCACAATTTTTAGACATTTCACGTATTCACGGTAAAGCGGATTTTTTTAAAGGTGTCGGTGAAACGAAAGTTATTCCGGGTATACATTTGCAAGCGGGTGTACATTTAGATTGGGGTGCGTTTGATGAATTTTTAAAAGCGGCAGAAGTGGGTATTATGCTTGATGTATTTGCAAAAAGATTGCCGATAATGACACCGACGGATAGTCCGAGTTCAACCGATAAAATAGATATTAATAAACCTTTCTTCCTTAATTTTTATATTTCGTTTCAATTTGGAAAAAGAGAATGATTGATTTACCAATAATAGATAGTAAACCTGCAAATAAAGATGAACGCATACGCCGACCGGATTGGTTGCGCGTGAAATTGCCGATTGGTGAAGAATACAAAAAAGTACGCGCCCTCGTTGATACACATAAGTTGCACACGATTTGTCAATCCGGAAATTGTCCGAACATGGGTGAATGTTGGGGTGCAGGTACTGCAACGTTTATGATTTTGGGCAATGTCTGTACGCGTTCGTGTTCTTTTTGCGCTGTAAAAACTGGTCGCCCGACAGAATTAGATACCGATGAACCTTATCGCGTAGCGGAAGCAATTAGTTTGATGGCTTCGGCAACACGACGTGGTTCATCTTCATCATATTCAGTTGGACGACCTGTTTTG
>JAYTNA010000477.1:0-4302 GCA_043748865.1 Saprospiraceae bacterium | reverse complement strand
GATTTTAAACAAAGTTTTGTACCCATCATTAAAGGTTCGTGGCTGATGACAGATTATATGACGGATATTGAAAAAACAAAATCACCGTTAAAATCTGCGGATAAACTTAAAGATATAGTTGAACTCATCAATGCCGGAAATGTAACCAATGATAGTTTGGAAGTGAGTTTCAGTTTAAACAATCACGAGGGGGATAGTTTTTTTGTAACTAAATCGCCGGGACAAACACCTAATAGTTTTAAAACTGATTTCCAAGACAATGAAATACCAACTAATTTTTATGAATTGGGTTACGAACTCCTTAATAAAGATACTTGTGCTTTTTTGTATCATTATGATAAAACAAACAAGTTGCTCGATAAAAAAGAATTTTGCAAATCTTTTTACAATCCTACAGATTTGAATCGTGCAGGTGGTCTGCAATATTTCGTGAACGAAAAATTATTTGCCGGCAACTATATTTGCACAGACGAAAAAAATCAAAAAACCAATGTACAGTTCACTGCCGAGGGTAAAGTTACCGGTTTGCCGGAAGCGTCAACATATTATATTTTCACGGACTTCAACGGCGGACCTGTTCCGAAATTTGATGAGATGAGGCTCGAAACCGATAAAACTTCTAAAACTTACGGCTTCCAAATTTCCGGCAATACGATTAATATTTACGAAACTACCGGCGATGAAGATGATTTGCAATTGGGCAAATTGAAATATAAATTAGTGAAAAATTAATCGTAGGGCAGGGCTTGCCCCTGCTCGCATTATATACAGCGACCGTAAACAAACAGACGGGAAATCGTAAACAAACAAACAAACGAGAAAACGGGCGACCGCAAGGGTCGCCCCTACAATTAACAACTAAACATACATCTATGAGAAAATACCTGCCATTAGCAATATGGTTTGTGTTTTCATTGAACAAAGTACAAGCACAAATTGATTCTCTAAACTATACTTTTTCCGATGCCGTTGAGCAAAGTGTTGCTGCTAACGATGACAATCCGTTTAAATTCGATGCTGAATTTGAATTTCTCTCCGATTTTATACGGCAACCTATTGATTTGAATACGGCAACGCAAGAAGATTTTTCAAAATTGCGTTTACTGCGCTCTGAACAAATTGACGCACTGATAAAACACCGAACGATTTACAGCAAATTTATCGCGCTTGAAGAATTGCAAACTGAATTGGATTTAAACACCATCAAAAAAATATTGCCTTTCATCACCGTTGCCGGGGATTTCAGAGATTTCCAATTACCCGTGCGCGAGTGGTTTAGTAAAGGAGAAAATACGATGCAAATGCGTTGGTCACGGCGTTTGGAAACTTCATTCGGTTTTCGATACGGAAAATATCTCGGCGACCCCAATGATTTGTATTTGCGCTACCGCTATCATTTCGGACAAAGATTGAGTTACGGCATCACGCTTCAAAAAGATGCGGGCGAAAAAATTTGGAACAAAGGCGTTGATTTTATGTCTGCGCATTTTTATATCGCCGATTTCAATCCGATTATAAAAGCATTTTGTCTCGGCGATTTCGGCGTAACGATGGGACAAGGACTTATTCATTCCGACGGATTCAATGTCGGCAAATCTGCATTGGTTTTAAACATTGAAAAAAACGAACCAAAACTGCGACAATATGCTTCATCGAATGAAATCAATTTTATGCGCGGTGCAGGTGCGACACTTAAAATTTCTCCTAAAAATAATATAACGGTTTTTGCTTCTTCGAGAAGATTGGATGCGACAATAAAAAATGTAATCGTTGACAACATAAATGAAACAATTGCCACAACTTTACAAACGTCAGGCTATCATAGGACTGCCGGCGAAATGAAAGATAAAAATGGTATCGGATTAACAACAATCGGAGCTGTTTATGAGCAACGTTTTACCGGAGGTGCAATTAATTTTAATACTGAGTACAATAGTTATGATGTAAAAGTTCAACCGCGTACATCACTTTACAATCAGTATTATTTTGACGGAAAAACACTCGTTAATTTTTCTGTTGATTATAAATATGCGTACAAAAATTTACATTTTTTTGGCGAAACAGCGATGAGTGATAATAAAGGTTGGGCAACCGTGAACGGCGTTTTGTGGAGTATCGGAAAAAAATTATCCGTTAATATGCTTCACCGATTTTTGACTAAAGATTATAATTCGATTCACGGACAAGCATTTATAGAAAGTGGTCACACACAAGACGAAAACGGAATTTATCTCGGTGCTTCTTACGTTATCAATAAAAATTTCACGGTGAGCAGTTACGCCGACTATTGGCATTATGGTTGGTATAGATATCGCGTTAACAAACCCACATCTTTTGGTTACGAATATTTTTTCAACGCCAATTATCAAAAAGGAAAAATGTTGGCATATTTTCAATTTCGTACAAAAATGAAACAAGAAAACAGCAGTGGTAAAGATTCTTTGAAAGTTTTGTTGAATAAAACGCATACCCAATTACGTTTTCAATTTCAAAAACCTATTTCAAAAGGATTGGAGTGGCGTACTCGAGCAGAAATGAGTTTATTTTCCGATCAAATTACTTTCACTAAAGGTTTTGCTTTGATGGAAGATTTACTTTGGACATCGAAAAATAGAAAATTTCATATCAACGGACGCGTGGCATATTTTAATACGCCAGATTACAACACCGCAATTTATGCTTATGAAAATGATTTGCAGAATAATTTTACGGTTTTGCCTTATTACCTCAAAGGTTGGCGATTTTATGCGAACATAGAATGGCAACCATTTAAGAAAAACATTTTATCGGTGCGTTGGGCGCAAAGTTATTTTCCGAATACTTTTCTTTTGGGCAGTGGCAACGATCAAATTTTTGACAATAAAAGAACTGATGTGAAGATGCAGTGGAATTTTTTGTTTTAATTAGGTTGAACGAAAATAAACGCCGGTTTTATTTTGGACAAATAATTAACGATTGATGTATAGCAAGATTATTCATTGTTCATTATTCATTGTTCATTACTTAAATACTCCAATTACCGGAAACCGAAGGCGCACTTTCTTTCGCCAAATCTTCAATATTTCTTTTTTCTAAAATGCGCAAAGTTTCATCGCGCACTTCGAGTAAAGCTAAACGAATACTGCACGTATCTTCATTCGGACAATCATCACATTTTTCATAAAAATTTTTTGAAGCACACTGTACCAAAGCAATAGGTCCGTCAATCAACCGATACACATCTGCCAACGTGACATCTTTCGTTTTTTTTACAAAATAATAACCACCCACATTACCTTGTTTGCTGCTGATGATGTGTCCTTTTTTTAGTTCAAGAAGTATTTGTTCTAAAAATTTTTTAGGTATGTGTCCGCGCTCGGCAATATCACTTGCTTTGGCATAATCTTCCGTTTTATTCGCAATTTGAATTAACGCTTTCAAAGCGTACTTCATTTTTTTAGAAATCATATCGAGTTGAGTGTCTTGACTGTCCGAAAAATGCAAAAATACAAAACTATTAACGATTTTAGATTTTGGATTTTAGATTTGCAAATTTTGAATCTAAAATCTAAAATCGTTATTGCCATAACTCGCGTAAAATGCGTACTGAATTTATTTCCGGAAAATTATCAATATGATATTTGTAGTAGCGCAACAAATTGTCTAAAACAATGCGCCGTTCTTCACCCAAAATTTTAAAGTTTTCATCTTTAATGTTCAATATTTTTTGCCAAACGAAACTGTCTTCCGACGAAAGGCAATCTGAGTTACAACGTTGAGCGTCCGTAAATCTGCCTTCCGATAAATTAAAAACATCGCCGGCGTTGGAGCCTTCTTTTTGCGGATAAAATCCGAGGTATTGTGACAGTTCCAATAAAAAAAAGACAGGAATATTGGCGCATTGTTTTTTTACGGTGTCTAATTGATAAAAATGATTGTATAAAAATGAAAACAAAGTAGCATTTTCTTCTTTTTCTTTTATCGTTCGGCGAATAATTTCCGCCATAAATAAACCGATACCGGATTTTATAATATTGAAAGGTACATCTTGATAGACATATTGTAAACGCATTTCTTTAATGCGACACAAGCCTTTCGGATTCTCATACGCCACCAATTCAATCAACGAAAGTGGTTGAACAGCACTTGCCGACATTTTAGATTGCGGCTTGCGAACACCGCTGACAATAAAACCGAGCATACCGTGTGTTTCGGTGTAAATTTCTGCAATGACACTCGTTTCTCCATATTTTATCGCGTGCAGTACAATGCCTTTAGTCGTGAAGAGCATGGATACGATTTTGGATTTTGGATTTTGGATTT
>JAYTNA010000476.1:0-1482 GCA_043748865.1 Saprospiraceae bacterium | reverse complement strand
CGTCCGGTAAAATTACAAAATCTTCGCTGCCCGTCAATGTTTGAATAACAATATCAGTCGAGTAAGAAATCGGGTCGAGTGATTTGATATACCAAGTTTGCGCCGTTGCTTTTTGGATGAATGCTAATTTTCCATCGGGTAATTTTCCGAACGAGCGTCCGATACCTGTCATCAATTGAATAGAAGATTGATCTTCGACATTCACAATTTTTAAATAATTACTGTTGCCGTCCAAAATGAACAAAGCTACTTTTTTATCTGTTAACCAAGCGTGATAACCGATGGATTGATGTAGAGGTAACAAATCGCGCCCGACACCAATTCTGTCAATCGGATACATCCACAAACGCTGCGCCGGTAGACGTCCGACGTCAACGCGCACACATGAAAAATTTTTGCGATCGGGTGTTAAAGTAGGTGAATATTCAGATTCTGCGGTCGCTGTTACACGCGTTAAGACATTATTTAAAAACGAAAGCGAATAAATATCTGTCTGAAAAGTATCTCGCGGTGTCATCACACTTAGGTAGAGTTCATTGTTGTTTACCCATTGCGGTTGATTATTGTACCCTGTAGGATTAAAACCGGTAAGAAATTTTGCATTTTTAAATTCGTATTGATCTCCGAATCTATCCATATCAAAACTAAATATATTTGTATTCGGCAGCGATTGAGCTTGAATTTTACAAACAAAAATCAATGAAATAAAATAAATTGTGATAAATCGAGTAAAATGGTGCATAAGTTTCCTGTTTATTTTTTGATGAAAAGTGATTTGGTTGTCAAAAATTAAAATTCTAATCCTAAAAGTAAAATACTTTTAGCAAAATATCAAATATGATTCAATTTTTTTTGACTTTCTAAAAATAAATAAAAAAAAATTAAGTTAAAATAATTTTTTTTCGGCACATTTGTAAAAAAAATTGTTTCTTTGCTCAATAATTTATGGAAAATATAAACGTATGAAATTAACATTTGCGAGGCATAGATTTCAATAATAATATTTAATGCCCACGGTTACGCTTTTAAAATATCGGATTTCATAAGTAGCTTTCAACTCCTTACAAAGTTAAAATTAATTAAATTATTTTTTTGGCAAGAAGATTGATTATTAGCTAATAAAGATATAACTTTGTGACATTCTAAATGATCAAATGACAGATGAAAAATCCGCACTTCATTTCAACTGTTTTTTAATTTTTTTTGTGACTTTTACTTTACTCGCCGTCTAAAATTAAGAGAATGATAAACCGTTTAAACTTTAATGTTATTTTAATTGTTAAGTTGTTTATTGTTTTAGTTATTCCTGAAATTAAAATATTTTATCTCCTCTTAGGAGTTAATATGTAGATTGTTTTCATTTGGTTTTTTGGGGTTATACAGGGTGTCGTTCTTAACGCACCCTGTTTTTTTTGTTTGATTTACAATATTGTGACAGATTAATATGGTGGACTTACCGACAAAGGAAAACATGCCCTTCAT
>JAYTNA010000475.1:0-7894 GCA_043748865.1 Saprospiraceae bacterium | reverse complement strand
GTTCTATCGGAAATTTTGAAACGCCCGGCACGGCATCACAACCGGCAATAAAACCCATCCGCGCTGAATAATCGCCGTTTAAAAAATTCAAATTGTGCGCATCAAACGCCATGTAAACCGTATCGGCAGATTGTCTAAAACTTAAAATCGGCAAAGTATCCGTAAAGCGCGAAAAAATCATGGAGTCTTTTACGGCTGTAATACCTTTCGGTAATTTTATTTTTATCTGAAATTGCTCTTGCCCGTTGCACGATTTGCTAAAATTAAAAACATTTCTGCGCTCGGTGTGTAAAATACTGAAGTATTTGCTATCTGTTTTTGCATCCGGATCGGGACAATTTTCTACTACGGCGTTGCCGTTAAACGGCGTAAAATAACCTGCTTGCAATACCACGTTATTCGGATTGCAATTATCGGCGTATTGAATTTGCGCACTGAAACCGGATTCAAAATTATTAAAACAATTCACATCACTCAAATCAACTTTTTGAAAAACGCAATTCACATCATACTCAACCGAAATGGCGATGGATTGACCGACCGGTAAATCATCAAAAATACCGTCCCCATCCGCATCAGTTAAACCGACACCTGCACCATCCGGATCGGTTTGAAATTGTGTATATTTACTGAGGCTAATTAATGCGGTATCCGGATTATTAATTCGCACACCGGCTACAGTAATCGCCGTAATTTTATAACCATTGTAGGTCAAATTAAATTTACCGCCGACACCTATGCCCGTCAAAATATTGTGCATAGTTGCAACGCCCGCATCAATTTCAACACCATTATTTGTAAAAGTGACGCTTGAAACGCCTTTTTTACAATAACCGCCAATTGTATTTACGCCTGTACCGGATTGAAAAACGACACTCACTGCGCCTTGCCCTGTTTGCACAATATCACTTCTACTCACCGAATTACACAGAACACCATCACAACCCCAACTTGCTATGTGTGAACTTGAACGACTATCATTGCAATTCACCAAACAAATATCTTCAATAATCGTAACTGTTTCATTCGGATCAAAAATGGTGTCTGCATTTGAAGGAGTACCGGTACCGATTGTATTAAATTTAAAATAATTGGAAGTAATTTTCGCTGCAATGAGCGTATCTCCTGTAGCGGACATGTTTTTTGTATATTGTATCGGTTGACCATTTACGGTGATATTTTTTACAAGAACACCTTTGCCTTGAGCGTTGCTGTAATTAAAATTTGTCAACCAACCTGTTAAACCGGAATTATTGACGACAATTTTTCTTTGGTAACAACTGCCTACACGTGCTTTATTGCCGGCGTTGTTCGATACAAATAAAGTTAAGTAAGGAACGCGCAATTGATCGCGGTATTGAGTAGATAGATCCGTTTCAGTTAAACTTGTTTGCGCACCGAGATCGTAAGTAAAATCCCAACGGTCGAATACATCGAGTAAATCATTTTTACTTAAGGTATCCGTATAACCGCAATTAGCGCGAATAGTATAAGAAATATCTACCGATTTTTGTACGAACGGATCTAAATTTGGGACACTAAACACCGGACGATTTAAATTTCCGGTAGAAACACTTACGCCTGGCGAAGATTGTGCGGCGTTGAATCGAACAAACTGAACGCCTTTAAAAAAATTTAGTGCTGCTTGAATATTTTTTCGAGGCAGCGAAGA
This sequence comes from Saprospiraceae bacterium, assembly GCA_043748865.1. Classification (GTDB taxonomy): domain Bacteria; phylum Bacteroidota; class Bacteroidia; order Chitinophagales; family Saprospiraceae; genus JAAFJT01. The sequence goes on along the minus strand of JAYTNA010000475.1, from coordinate 6,222 downwards.
GATACCATCTAACCCCAACGTCACAGTAACACTGACTTCATTACCGCAAACGACAATGTTTCGCGGCGACGAAGCAGCATCTTTAAAAGCAATTTTTAAATTATTATTTTGTCCGAAACTAAAGACGGGAAGTATAAACACGCATAAAACGAAAGCGCGAAAAGCTGTCGTTAAAAAATTTTTTCTCATATCGGGTTCGAGTTTAGCTGTAAAAGCGAGAGGCAGTTATAACCTATATTAACTTATGCCAAATTCGTGCCATGCAGAAATGAATGAATAATGACTTATGAACATTAGATACTAATTTGAGATTTTATAAGAAATAAGATGTCGGTGATTTATTTTTACCTTTGGTGGATTTTTTTAATACACGATTAAAATTTTATTAAAATGTTTTTTTCGGAAGAACAAATAACGCAGTTAGCACCGGATGCCGGTTCACTCAAAGCCGGAAAAGATTTAGTGAGTGTTTCTAAATGGCAAAATTGTTTTTTTAATGCGCGCGTATTGTGGGGAGAAGTGCAAGGATCGGGGAAAGAACCTTATCTCACCCTAATTGATACACAAACTTTGGCGTTCAAATGTTCTTGTCCGAGCAGAAAATTTCCGTGCAAACATGGCATTGGATTAATGTTTTTGTTTTCAAGCTATAAAGGATTTTTTTTAGAGAAAAATGATGAACCGCTTTGGGTAAAAGAATGGATGGATAAACGCACCGAAAAAGTAACTAAGCCGGGTGAAGTAGCGGTGAATGATGACGAAAGCGAAAAAAACCAAGCCAAAAAAACGCAACAAAAAGATAAACGCTATTCGGAAAGAACTGAATCCGTTTTATCGGGCGTAAAAGAAACTCAAATGATTTTGAAAGATTTGGTGCGTGCCGGTTTACTCGTACTCCCTGAAAAAGGCAGTGATTTTTTTCTGAAAACTGCTGCACGTATGGTTGATGCAAAAGCCACCGGTTTGGGGAATCGTTGGAAATTTCTTGCCGGTATAAATTATGCTGATGATAATTGGAAAGAAAATGTTTTGGCGCAAATGGCGGATATGTATTTATTAACTGTCAGCTATCAGCTATCAGCTGTCAGCTATCAGAAAGAAAACGAAGAACCAAAATTGGGCAATTCAAACATCAATCATCAAATTTCAAGGCTCAATGCAGATATAAAATCTTTGATTGGCTTCACAACAGATAAAAAAGATTTAGTAGAAGATGTATCTACCGAAAAAACAAAAGATGATTGGTTGATATTGAGTAGTGAAAAGACCCGAGAGGAAGATATAATGATTCAAAAAAATTGGTTATTCGGTTTTACTTCTCAGCGTTTCGCGCTTATTATTGAATTTAAACATAAAACTCAAGCATTTGAAATTTATTTGGCGAAAGGTAGTTGTATAAAAGCTGAGCTTGTTTTTTTTCCGTCAGTTGTACCGCAACGTGCTGTTATTAATAATTTTTCGACGAATGATGATTTAAAATTAGAACTCGAAATAAATTCCGGTTTATGTCTTGATAATTGGCAGGCATCACAAAAAGAATTTGTAGAGCACATCAGTCAATTACCTTGGTTGACGGAAGTGCCGCAATGTATCCGACTCGTCAAGCTTGCGAAAGATGAAAAAAATAATTGGTTTGTGACAGATGCTGAAAAAACTTCTTTACCAATTCATCCAAGTTTTGAAAAGGATAAAATTTTCCAATTATTGGCTATTACCAATGGCAATAATATTGAAAAATTATTTTTACTTCGCACCGCTCATTATATTTTACCTTTAGGATTTATTTTAGGAGAAAAATATTGGGCGTTGTAAGGAATGATAAAGGAATAAGTTCCGCCGTCAGACTTATTTTTTTATGTTCATAATGCTCATCTTTTTCGTTAAATATTACCCGATATTCGCCTTAAAAGATAAAAATTCTTACCAAAAAATAATTAACTCTACCGGCGGAATTTATTCCTTTCTCATTCCTAAAAGCGAAATCATGAAAATCCAATTAGAAACCTTAAAATTCGATAATAAAAGTTTGTTTACTGTGCGTACTGATCTGCGACTCAATGATTTTTTTTATTGGCATTTTCATCCGGAATATGAATTGGTATATATCGAAAACGCTTCTTCAATGCGACATGTGGGTGAACATATTTCGCGTTTTACCGACGATGATTTGGTATTTATCGGCTCAAATATTCCGCACTTAAATTTTGATTACGGTGTGAAAACTAATTATGAAAAAATCGTACTTCAAATTCATCCGGATTTTTTTGACAAAATTTTAGATTTGATGCCGGAACTTTCAAGCTTGAAGGTTTTATTTGAAAATTCGAAATTAGGAATAGCTTTCGGAACGGCGACAAAAAAGAGGGTAGGAGAGCGACTGAAAAAATTAAACGGCTTACCTGCATTTGAACAATTTTTAGAAATTTTATCGCTCTTGCATTCGCTTTCACAATCCGAAGATAAAATTTATTTGCATACCAAACCCGTCGAAAATCAATACAATAAAAAAGAGCAAGAGCGATTGAAAACTGTTTACGCTTTTGTAGATACCAACTATGAACGAAAAATTGATGTGAATGAAGTTGCTGCGCTTTGTCATTTAAGTACACCGGCGTTCTGTCGTTATTTCAAAAAAATGACTCTGTTGACTTTTACGGAGTTTTTAAATCATTATCGTATCAATCAAGCAAAAAAGTTATTACTTTTAGATAAAAACGTTACCGAAACTTGTTTTGCTTGCGGATTTGAAAGTGTTTCTTACTTCGATCGGATTTTCAAAAAAATAACGGGAGAAAATCCCTTGGTATTTAAAGGAAAATTTAACAAGTAAATTATCATTGAGTTGTAATTTAATACTGCAGATTTGTTATTAATGTTTTCTTTGTTTTTTAATTATTTCTTTTCTTATCTTTTTTAATAGTTTTGCTAATTATTATATTTACATTAGTAAATCAAAGAAAAATAAAAAATAACTTATAGCGCGCTAAACGAAACAATAAACAATATTAAATGCTCAATTTAAAAAAATACGAAGTTTGGTTCATTACCGGTAGTCAAGACCTTTATGGCGAAGAGACCCTCAAAAAGGTAGCGGAACATTCGGAAGAAATTGCAAAATCTTTGAGTAATGCGCCAGGAATACCCGTTATTATTACTTTTAAACCTATCGTAAAAAATCCGGATGAGATTTATAAAATTTGTCAAGCAGCTAATACGGATGTAAATTGTATCGGTATTGTAGCTTGGATGCACACTTTCTCACCCGCAAAAATGTGGATACGCGGTTTAAAAACTTTACAAAAACCGCTTTTACATCTGCATACACAATTTAATCGAGATATACCTTGGAGCGACATAGATATGGATTTCATGAATCTTAACCAATCTGCACACGGCGACAGAGAATTTGGTTTTATAATGACGCGCATGCGTTTGAATCGGAAAGTGGTAGTCGGTCATTGGCAAGACCCGAAAGTTTTGGCAGATTTAAACGTGTGGATGCGTGCAGCGGTAGCCCGATTCGATTGGCAGGGTGCAAAATTTTGTCGTTTTGGTGATAATATGCGTCAAGTTGCAGTAACAGATGGCGATAAAGTGGAGGCAGAATTAAAATTCGGATTTGCTGTCAACGGGTATGGCGTTGGCGATTTAGTACAATTTATAAATGCTGTCGACGAAAACGATATTAAAAAATTAGTGAAAGAGTACAACGAAAAATATGTATTATCTCCCACTTTACAAAAAACCGGCGCACAACATAAAGCGCTTCAAGAAGCAGCTAAAATAGAAATTGGATTACGCAATTTTTTAAAAGATGGAGATTTTAAAGGTTTTACCGATACTTTTGAAGATTTACACGGTTTGGTGCAATTGCCGGGTATAGCCGTTCAACGATTGATGGCAGAAGGTTACGGTTTCGGTGCTGAGGGCGATTGGAAAACAGCGGCTATGGTTCGCGCCATGAAAGTAATGGCAACCGGAATGCCCGGCGGAAATTCTTTTATGGAAGACTACACTTATCATTTTGAACCGCAAAATAATTTAGTGTTGGGTGCGCACATGCTCGAAATTTGTGAGAGTATTGCAGAAGGTAAGGCTTCTTGCGAAATTCATCCATTAGGCATTGGCGGCAAAGCAGATCCGGTGCGTTTGGTTTTCAATGTTGCCGGCGGAGCGGCTTTAAATGTTTCGATGGTGGACATGGGCAATCGTTTTCGCATTTTAGTCAACACTGTCGAAGCTGTGTCGGTTGTGAATCCGTTACCGAAATTACCGGTAGCCCGTGTTTTGTGGAAACCAATGCCGAATATGGAAATCGGTTGTGCTGCTTGGATTTATGCCGGCGGTGCACATCACACCGTCTATTCTCAAAATTTGACAACCGAATACATTACTGATTTTGCTGAAATGTTTAACACCGAATTGGTTATTATAGATTCCAAAACCGAATTGCGGCAATTTAAAAATGAATTGCGTTGGAATGAAATTTATTATCGTTAAGAATAAAAATTAAATCACGGATTATAAATCAATTTTAAAAATGAAAAATATTTTTTTACTTATTTTTTTAGTTTGCATGACACTGGGTTCATGCAAAGATAATTCTAAAACTACGCGCTCTGAAACAACAGTTGAAGCTGCCGAAAACGGTAAAACAACTTACTCGGCAAAATCTTCTATCGAAAAAACAGCTTTCGGTACAATGCCTTCGGGAGAAGTTGCCGACATTTATACGCTCACCAATAATCAAGGTATGACCGTAAAAATTACAAACTATGGCGGTACAATCGTTTCATGGACAGCACCTGACAAAAAAGGAAAATACGAAGACATCACATTAGGTTTCGATTCGCTTGCCGGATATTACACGGAAAAATATTATTTCGGCGCACTCATCGGGCGTTATGGTAATCGGATTGCAAAAGGTAAATTTCGACTTGAAAATAAAATCTACAACTTAGCAATTAATAATTTAGGCAACCACTTGCATGGCGGCATTAAAGGCTTCGACAAAGTTTTATGGAAAGCGGAAGCAATTCAAGCCGAAGAACCGGCTTTGAAATTAACATATTTCAGTAAAGATATGGAAGAAGGATACCCCGGAAATTTATCCGTTGAAGTAATTTATACGCTTCAAAAAGATAATGCTTTAAAAATAGATTACAAAGCCACGACAGATAAAACAACTGTCATAAATTTAACCAATCACGCCTATTTTAATTTGTCGGGAAATGCTGCGAATTCCATTCTCGACCATGAAATAACTTTAAATTGCGATAGATATTTGCCGGTAGATAAAACTTTGATTCCGACGGGAGAATTAAGACCTGTTGCCGGAACGGTTTTCGATTTCACAAAATCTTTTAGAATTGGTGCAAGAATAAGTGATTCATCGGATCATCAAATAAAATATGGCGGCGGTTATGACCATGCTTGGATTTTGACAGATACAACTTCGAATAAAATGAAATCGGCTGCCATAGTTACCGAGCCGATAAGCGGGCGTATGCTTGAAGTGCTAACCACCGAACCTGCTATTCAATTTTATTCCGGTAATTTTTTAGATGCTAAAGCAAGAGGTAAAGGTGGAATTGTCATTAATAGGCGCACCGGTTTATGTCTTGAAACAGAACATTATCCGGATTCACCCAATCAACCAAAATTTCCGACGACTGTTTTAAAACCGAATGAAACGTATCGAACCACAACTGTTTATAAATTTTCAGTGAAAAAGTAAAAAATGAAATACGTCATAGGATTAGATTACGGAACAGATTCCGTTCGTGCTTTGATAGTGAATGTACAAACGGGTGAAGAAATTGCAACGCACGTATATTACTATGCACGTTGGGCAAAAGGATTGTACTGTGAACCTGCGCAATCGCAATACCGGCAACATCCTTTAGATTATTTAGAAGGCTTAGAAAATGCAATAAAAAAAGCATTGAAAAAAGCCGGTAAAAACGTTGCCGAAAATATAATCGGTATTTCTGTGGACACAACCGGTTCAACACCTGTGGCGGTTGATAAAACCGGTACACCACTAAGTATCTTGCCCGAATTTGCTGATAATCCAAATGCTATGTTCATTCTTTGGAAAGACCATACAGCAAATAAAGAAGCTGAAGAAATTAATCATTTAGCACATAACAGTCAGTTAATTGGTTTGTCGGTTAGTCAGTTAGTCCAAGACCAACCGACTAACCGACCAACTGACCAACC
>JAYTNA010000474.1:0-6133 GCA_043748865.1 Saprospiraceae bacterium | reverse complement strand
GTATTCTGCCGTCACCGATCGGTCGAACATTGGTTTGAGCGTATCTTTGAGCATCTTTGCAATAAAATTACTGCGATCTTTTGAAGCCACCATTTGATTCGGATCGAAAGTTGGTGATGTTACCATCGCCAGAATTTCTCCCGTTTTTGGTTCTATAGCCACAATAGCACCAATTTTATTTGACATCAATTTTTCGCCCAAAGCTTGAAGTTTTAAATCTATTGTTGATACTAAATCTTTTCCTTCTACAGCCGCAGTATCTAATTTACTGTCTTTCCAAGGTCCGACAAAACGTCCGACATTATCTTTAAGGATAAAATGTACACCTTTTTTTCCGCGCAGATATGCTTCGTAATATTTTTCTAAACCGGTAGTACCTATATAATCACCGGATTCATATACTCCTGCCGAATCGCGCAACATTTTTTCGCCTACTTCGCCCAGATACCCCAATACGTGACCGGCATTATGTTGCGGATAGCCGCGCACATGGCGCAACTGTGCAAAGAAACCCGGAAATTCATACATCGATTCTTGAAAACGCGTGAAAGTACGCGGTGTAACGAGTGTGAGGAAAGGAAATGGCAAACTTTTATTAAACAAACCTTTTTTCCAGTCTTTATTCAAATTAGTACGAAAAACAGTTGTATCAATGCTCAATAAGCGACAAAATCTTTGAACTTTTCCTGTGTCGTTTAAAAAATCTATCTGTTTGTACGTCGCCATAATATCGTAAGTCGGATTATTGTAAACGAGTAGCGTATTATTTCTATCATAAATAACGCCGCGTGCCGGATATTGAATACTCCGCTCTATAGTCATGGCAGCTGCCTTGTTGCCTAAACTCGGATCAAATAATTGCAGTTGTGCAGCACGTCCTATTAGTAGTAAGGCGGCGGCGATAAACACACCCATAATTATATATTGCCTGTCTTGATTATTTTCTCGTAATGACATTTAGCTGATGAATTTATAATGAACAACGCATGGACTCAAGCGTTAAGTAGTCATACTTTATATTTCCAGGCTCGTCCTCGCTTCGCGAGAACATCGCACTTGGAAAAGATTTTTATTGGAGCGACGTGAAATTTTACTGCTTCGCAGCAAAAATTCACGTCGCTCCTTTCAAGTCCTCTGACCGTTATTATGACAATTTAACTCTCGAATTTATAACTTTGTTAATTGCTATAGGTGATAAAAAATTGTTGCAAGATACGATATTTCTAATTTCTACTCATAAAAAAAATTGTGATTTTTTCGTGACGAATACTTATGACCTTTGCACTATTAAATCATTAAAGAAACTTAAAATAAATTTGACATGAAAATACAAGTGAAATATCTTGCAGTTTTAATTATTCTTTTTAGTGTGGGGATGTTGGCGTTAAATGCTTCACAAAAAGAAACCATCGGCACAAACTTAAATACTGCCATAAATGCACCGAAAGATACGGCAGGTTTAGAAACCGCGATTTTAGCCGGTGGTTGCTTTTGGAAAATGGATGCGTGTTATCAGCAATTAAAAGGTGTAAAATTTGTAGAAGTTGGTTATGCGGGTGGCGATGTGAAAAATCCGTCGTATGAACAAGTTGGTACACGCATGACTGGTCATGCAGAAACTGTGAAAGTTATTTTCGATCCGAAAATTGTCTCTTATCGCGATATTCTTGATATTTATTGGCACATTCACGACCCGACGAAATTAAATCAAGAAGGTAATGATATGGGCAATGATTATCGTTCCGTTATTTTTTACAAATCACCGGCGCAAAAGCAAACAGCAATGGCGGTTAAAGATAGTTTCTTGCGTATTGGCGTGTATCCAATCATCACAACGGCAGTTGAACCTTATAAAAATTTCTACCGTGCTGAAGAATATCATCAAAATTACTATAACCTACATCCGGACGAACCTTATACCGCCGGTGTCGTGCGTCATAAAGTAGAAATTTTCCGTAATTTATATAAAGATAAATTGGTGTTAAAGGCGAAATAATTTTTTAGGAAGTTTGGCCATGTTTTTTGAGAAAGTCAAAAAATATGGTCAAACTTTCCGAAAAATTCGGGATGATTTATATTTAATTTTTAGTAAATTCTATCTGCGATATTCAATAAATTATTCAAAATAGGGTTTTAGCGTTTTTAAAATATAATTCGGAGTAGAAACGGTTTTATTGGTGGCAATTTCTACAAAGCACAACTTTACAGAACCGCCGTTGACGAGTTTATTATTTTCATTAAAAAGTTCGAAGAAAAAAGTGATGTGGAGTGTAGGATAGTGGCGCAATGTCGTTTTTATGGTAATTAAATCATCGTATTTTGCCGGGCGCACATAACGCATTTGCATTGACATCACGGGCATCATTACGCCGTGCGTTTCTTCCATGTCTTTATAGGAAAAACCCAATGAGCGCAACCATTCGGCGCGTCCGACTTCGTAATACGCCGGATAGTTGCCGTAATACAGATAGCCCATTTTATCTGTTTCACTGTATCTGACACGAATTTGTGTTTCTCTAACAATCATGTTTTGGTTAATGATAAATGATGAATGATGAATGGCATATGAAAAAAAATTCATCATTCATCATTTATCATTCATCATTAAATTATTCGCTCTATTTACATCCGCCATTCTGCCTGAAGCATCAATTTCAATACTTTTTATACTCGATAAATTTTTAGGTATGGTAAAAGAATAAGTCGGATACGTCCAAGTCCAATCCGGTAGAAGCGTGCGCGGTGTTTTAGAATCTTCTAACGGTTTTTCGCCGCGCATTAAATCCAAAGGAATGTAAAAAAGTTCTTGTTTCCCGTCTTTATAAGTCACCGTCACATCTATCGGCATAATCATTAAACCAATGCGTTTGATTTCTACTTTTGTTTTGCTTTTATCTTCGCTTACTACTTCGCCCATTGCATAGTCAATCGTTTTAGTTGTGTTCACAAAATATTCTCTGAACCAATCCAATTTTATATCGGCATTTTTTTCTTGCACGCGAATAAAATCATTCGCATTCGGGTGGCGAAATTGCCATTCATCAAAATATCTCAACATACCTTTATTAAAATTATTTTCGCCGACGATATATTTAATTTGTTGTAAAAATACAGAACCTTTTGTATAAGAACCAACGCCGTAAGCTGCGTTTGTATTGTAGTGATCGGCGTGCGTACTTAACGCCTCTTCTTTTCCGGAAAGTGCGAAACGGCAATAACTTTCTACATTGCGTTTCATCGGATCGGCAACGGGTTTTGCATCTAATAATCCCTGTTGCTTTAATACATTCTGAATATTACTTTCGGCATAAGTCGTAAAACCTTCATCCATCCAAGGATATAAACTTTCGTTGGTAGCTAATACACCTTGATACCAAGAGTGCATCATTTCATGTACCGCTACGCCTACCAAAGAATTTATCGGACGCTCGCCGGTAATAAGTGTTGACATCGGATATTCCATACCGCCGTCACCGCCTTGCACAAAACTAAAATCGCTGTAAGGATATTTACCGTAACGATCACGCGCACTCGCAAAAACTTTTGCCACAATGTCCGGTAATTTTTCCCATGCTTTCGTTTTTTCTGAAGGAATATAAAAAAAGTGCATCAGAGTACCGTCATCTGCTTTTTGCGTCACGTGTTTATAATTCGGGTCGGCTGCCCACATAAAATCGTGTACTTTTTTTGCGTTAAAATGCCAGTTAAGCTTTGAGCTTTGAGCTTTGAGCTTTGAACTGTCAGCCTTTTTTTCTGTTTGCTGAAGGCTGATAGCTGAAGGCTGATAGCTATCATATCCTCTGCCAATTTCTTTTGCATTTTGTAAAATACCGGAACCAAACAATGTAAATTTCGAATCCATATTGATACTGACATCAAAATTGCCCCAAACGCCGTAAAATTCGCGAGCTATATACGGATTTGAGTGCCAACCTTGTTCGTCATACTCACACAATTTCGGATACCATTGCGCCATCGAATAGGCAACCCCTTCTTTATTATCTCTGCCGGAACGCCGAATTTGAATCGGGACTTGACCCGAAAAATTAAAATCGAAATTAACGGAACTATTCGGTGTAATTTTTTCGGGTAAAGTCACTTCTAAAATCGTTCCTTCAACTTTAGCAATACAGTTTTTGCCATTGAGTTTTAAATTTTCGACACTCAAATAACCGATTTCATCCGGTTTTAATTTTGAAATGCGACTACCTACGCGCCCATCCGGATCTTCAATATTTAAACTCCGCACATCCATCGCGCTGCCGGGTTGAAAAGCATTCGGGTATAAATGAAAAAAAACTTTATTAAGTGCGTCCGGTGAGTTATTCGTATAAACTAAATGCGTCGAGCCTTTGTATTGATGTTTGGTAGCATCAAAATCAACCGACATTTTATAATCAACGTGTTGTTGATAACGTTGGCAATTTGCCGATTGCCGGTTATTCGTTGAATCGACGGCAGATTTATTCGTTGAACAAGCAGCGAATAATAAAACGCTCAAAGTAAATTTTAAAATAATTTTTTGCATACAATTTTAGTTATTAGTTATTAGTTATTAGTTATTAGTTGTTAATTGTTAGTTGTTAATTGTTAGTTGTTAATTGTTAGTTGTTAATTGTTAGTTGTTAATTGTTAGTTGTTAATTGTTAGTTGTTAGTTGTTAGTTGTTAGTTGTTAGTTGTTAGTTGTTAGTTGTTAATTGTTAGTTGTTAATTGTTAGTTGTTAATTATCTGTTGTCTGTTATCTGTTGTCCAATACCATTCATCTCTCCAAAAAATCTAAATCTTTTCCGAAAGTTTCTTCAGTATAGAAAGCGGCAATGACGGCGATAGACATTAAAATCAAACCAGTAATCCAACTGCCGGTGATATAACTGCCTGTCCACGAACGCAAACCTTTGAACAATAAAATAATGAGCGGCAAAGCACCACGCACCATATTCGGAACAGAAACCGCAGCAGTAGCGCGTAAATTTGTACCGAATTGTTCGGCAGACATAGTAATATAGACGACTGAAAAACCAGTACCGAAACCTAATCCGGCACAAATTAAATACATTGTATCTGCAGTTCCGCCGGTTTGCATAAAAAAAAGTGCGGTAAAAAAACTTGTAATGCCGTAAAAAATAAATAACGCTTTTTTTCGACTTTCTAAATAATTACTTAACAAGCCGACAGTTAAATCGCCGAAAGCAATGGCGAGATAGAGATACATAATTGATTTTGCCGGATCAATATTTTTTATACCAAAGGCTTCACCAAATTTATCTGAAAAAGTTGCCAGCACACCTATTATATACCAAGCCGGAATGCCGATGCAAACGCAACGGACATAACGCCAAAATCTTTTTTTATTGTTGAAAAACATTAAAAAATTGCCGCGTTGTACGTTTTGTTTTTTTACGGCATCAAATAAACTACTTTCTAGAATACTTACTCGCAAAACTAAAAGCATTAAACCCATGATGCCGCCGATGTAAAAACACATCCGCCAATCGAAAAAACGACTGACGAAAAAAGCGGTGACAGCACCAAAAATACCTAAACCTGCAATGAGCGATGCACCTATACCGCGTTTTTCTTTCGGTAAAATTTCACTGACCAATGTAATGCTCGCACCCAATTCCCCGGCAAGACCGACTCCGGCAATAAACCGCATTAAAGTATAAGCACCCACCGATGTTACCATACCGTTTGCGATATTGGCAAGCGAATACAATAAAATAGAACCGAACAAAACGCCTATCCTACCTTTTTTATCTCCGATAATGCCCCAAATAATGCCGCCGAGTAAAAGCCCTATCATCTGAACGCTGATAATAAACTCTCCTTGCGAAAAAATTTCTTCCGGCGATAAACCTAAAGCAGCTAAACTTGGTTTACGCACAATTCCGAACAGCACCAAATCATATACATCAACGAAAAAACCAAGCGCACCTATAATCACCGGTAGAGAAAAAATCCCGTATTGTTTGATTTTTTGCATTCCGGAAATTAATTTTTTTTGAAAGCGTAAAATTAAAAATTAAAAATTGTCGAACGACATAAAGTTATCTGAATTAATAATTTATCGTAGTTCTTGCAAGGCAGTAAAAAAATTTATAAAATTTTATAAAAAAAATAAATTTTTATT
>JAYTNA010000473.1:0-2144 GCA_043748865.1 Saprospiraceae bacterium | reverse complement strand
GTATTCATCTCGATTAGGAAATATTTTCTCAAAAAAATAGAAACCAAATTTTACTTAACATCAGCCGAAAAGCATAAAAGTCGGCATTCACTTCTAATTTATAAACAATGAAAACTATCAGTATTTTTAAAAATTGGATTAAAACTCTTCGTGTCTTATTACTTTTGGGGATTACTTTATTGCCGATTATTTCGTTTTCACAACCGCCTGCACAGGGACCGCCACTCCCGATAAATCAGGATAAAAATATACCTTTTTTTTTAGTATTGGGTATCATGGAGAACACTATTCAAACAACCTTAGATTCTGTAAATGCTCAAATAGCGCGAAAAAAAGATTCGACAAATGTCGGCGCACATTTAAGTTATACTTACACGTCTTACAAACCGGAGATGGTTGCTTCGATATTACCCGATGCGCCGAATCAAAATGAAATCCATATTGCCGCCATTATAACTTATACTATTAATAATATCACTTGGCATGGCGTTCCGTATTTTTCAAGAACGATTTCACAAAGTATCGATATCTATATAACTTGTAAAAATTGGTTCACCAATCAAGGCCTTGTAAATATAAGTTCAAAAGCAGATCGCGCTTTTATTGACGGACATTCTTTCGGTGAAGGTGCCTTAGATTTTTTTATCGGAAATTATCTAACTAATTACGTTGATGGTAAAATCCGTGCTGCCCTTCCCGGTGCTTTACAATCTTCTAATTCAATTCCAACGTCACCTTGCACTTGTTTAGGTTTAAATCCGGGTACAATGGCAGATAATCATTACAAAGACGGCTTTATAATCTTTGAAAATAGAAACCTCGGTCCCGGTAATAGACCGCCTACGATTTACGACTATATTGACGTTAACGTAGTGAATATTAAAAGGTTGACGGCTCATTCTTTTCCGGGAGACGCGCCGCTCTATAATCCTGTTGAAAATATTCAGCTTGTTTTTTATGCCAATCAAACATCTCGTGCAGCTCAAATTTCTCAAATTAAAGAGAAAGAAGTACGCAATTTGAATTTAGGAAATATACAATTGTACAAAGGTCCCGGTTTTAATTCAACTGTTTTAATTGGCAAAATTGATCAAGTTACGGGTACGTACAACAGTGACAGTAATTTTGCAGTTTATTACAAAGACCAAAGTTTTGGGAACGGCACACAAAAAATTATTATTACAAAATCTTATTGGCAACAACCGCAGCCACTACCCGGCGGCGGGATCGGTAAGCCCTTTAAAGTAACTATTCCCGCTTATGAACTGACAGTTAATATAAACGCACACAATTTGCCCATTAATAGTGCTACGAATAGATAGAATTTTAAAAAAATTAGTATCGTCATCGTCATCGAGGCTTTTGGATTCGAGCGTTAAATAGTCATACTTTATATTTCCGAGCTCGTCCCCGCTTCGCGGGAACATCGCCCTTGGAAAAGATTTTTATTGGAGCGACGTGATTTCTTACTGCTTCGCAGCAAAAAATCACGTCGCTCATTTCAAGTCCTCTGACCGTTAGTATGACAATTTAATGCTCGAATCTAAAAGCCTTGATAACGGTTATGATAAAAATTTATATCCGGATAAGTCTAATAAACCAAGAACATAAAATTATAACGATGAAAATTAAATTACTCTTACTACTCCTTATTTTCATTTATAAATCTGCCGATAGTCAAAACAATTTAACGCCGCGTCAATTGAAAGTATCCTCAAACGGGCATTATTTAGTTCAAAATGACGGCAAACCATTTTTTTGGCTCGGCGATACCGGTTGGGAATTATTTCATCGCCTCACTTTAGAGGAAATAAATTTGTATTTAGATAACCGGCAAAAAAAAGGTTTCAATGTTATTCAAGCCGTCGTACTTGCCGAATTTGACGGTTTGCGAAAACCAAACAGATATGGTGAAGTACCGTTTAAAAATTTAGATCCGACACAACCCAACGAAAAATATTTTAAATTAATTGATACCACAGTGAAACTTGCGCTGTCAAAAAATATTTACATGGGTTTATTGCCGACTTGGGGTGATAAAATAACGCAGGCATGGGGTGAAGGTCCGGTTGTTTTTAATGTGGATAATGCATATAAATACGGCTTGTGGATTGCAAAACGCTACGCAAAATATCCGAACATCA
>JAYTNA010000472.1:0-1543 GCA_043748865.1 Saprospiraceae bacterium | reverse complement strand
AGCCGTACAAAATTTAAAACGGTTTTTAAGCCCGAATAAATCCCGTTTATTCTTCCGCTTTTTCAAAAATTTACTTTTTGCACAAACTGATATGTATTTTTTAAAAACATTCACCGCTCGCACAGTAGTTGTAGATTGAATAAAAAAACGAGTTCGCTCGTGAAAATCGCCTGTTGGTACAAGTATGACCAGCTCGCAATGAGTATGCTGTTATTTGAAACTAAAAAACGCAAACGCTCGTGAAAATCTTTAGATTTTTTATGAACTATTATGCGCGTCTCCGACGCGAGTATTTAGGCTGCACTTGTTTCTCGCGTCAGGGGACGCTCGAATAGTGCGTGAAATGTCTAAAGACTTTCACGAGCGTGTGCGTTTTATGGTGTAAACTGTCTGAACCTGAATTACCGGAATTTACGCGATGCGTTATCATTAGGGAAATTCCCGATCGCAATTAGTGTTCTTTTAAAAAACATTAATCGCCGGTCGAAGACTATATTGTCTTCGATCGGCTATCGGAAACGTCTCACGACGTTTACGGAATGTATAGTGCAAAACCATGATTTTCAGGATTGAAAGCCGGACAAGATTAAAAAAAATCTTTTCATCTATTAAATTAAATCTTGAGAGTCATGGTCTTTTTTCAACAATTTAAAAATTAAAAATCATGTACAAAATATTTTTTACCATAGCGATTTGTGTTTTTGTTTTTACAAACACACACGCCCAAACCACACCGCGTTACGATACCGTTATGGTAGCGGTATTCAACACCGGTGCAAAATACCGCATCGCTCCCGCCGATTTCGGCGCAAGCACAAGCACACTTTTCGACGGTGAAAGAAAATTTGTCGGCACTTTGGTAGCAGGAAATGATACGGTGCACACTTGGGGTACAAAAAACTGCGATACCTGCGTTCCGAAAAAGCAAACCACGCTTAAAGTATCGCACGGCTGTAACAACATTAACGGCGATATAAAAGATAAAGTCGTTATTTTGGATTTGGGTGCGTGCAAAGATGCCACACGAATGGCACTCTCCGCACAAAAACAAGGTGCGAAAGCGGTTATATTTACACACCGCAACGACAACCGCGACAGTTTACAATTGAGCAAAGGCGCAGTAAGTGACAGCGTAACGATTCCGGTTTTTGCGGTGCGCAATACCACCGGTGCGAAAATGTCGGCAATGTTACCGTCTCACATCGGTATTAAAGAGCCGAAAATTTTAAAAAATGATACAACTCAAACGCAGGCAATGAAACAATTGCCGGAACAAAACCCGGTAAAATCAAAACTTGACGCGGTAACAAAAGCGGTGACAAATGAAACGGAAGCGGTGAAAGAAATCGGTAATCAATCGTCATCATCGTTATCCGGTGGACAGGTGCAAGCCCAGTCCCTACAAGAAAACGAAATGCGTTTCGCGCCTAACCCGACAGACGATTTGATTTATTTGCGGTATCGTTTCGACAATCCGCAAACGGTGCAAATAAATATTACGAATGCAGCCGGTGCAACGGTTTTTTCCGGTAAATTAAATGCT
>JAYTNA010000471.1:0-1483 GCA_043748865.1 Saprospiraceae bacterium | reverse complement strand
GATTTTAAGAATGTAGAGTTGGTTTCTGACTTAGGGTTTTCAGAACTTTTAAAATTAATCTAATTTTAAAAATCCTAATAATCCAAAAATCCTGAAAATCCTGATTCAGACAAATTTCAATTTTCAAAATTAAAAAAATGCCGAAGTAGTCTTAATTATTTTATTTCTTTCTCATTCCTTAAAAAGAAAAAATTCGATAACCCGCTCATTCGGGTTGAAAGGTTTTAATTCATCTAAGCCTAAATGTTTTACGGCAATAGCAATAAGTGATGAAAGAGTTAGCGTTGAATGATGAGGTTCGTAAAATTTTCCGGCATCGAGTAAAACTTTTTCAGGTATCAATCCAATAAGTTCTGAACCTGTTACTGACACACCATATTTCTCCGCTATTTTTTTACACGCTTCAAAAGCCGTATGAACAGATGTGACCTGTATATTCGTCAAATTCATAGACACTTGTGCGCGTTGATATTCTTCGATGTACCATCCGATAGCTTTTACAGATTTGAGATGCGTAGAGACGTTGCACTGCAACGTCTCTACCTTTTCACGTATTTCTGCCGCAATTTTTTTTGCAATAGAAACGTCTTGCGTATCTAAATTGACATTATATGCTACCAAAAAATCACGCGCACCGATAACAGTTGCTCCGGTATTTTGGATTTTGGATTTTGGATTTTGGATTTTGGATTTATTATCTTGCTCAATCGAAAATCCAAAATCGAAAATCAAAAATCGCCCGTAATCCGGTTTCCAATCCGGGTGTTTCATTTTTTCTTCCAAACCTTCATATTCACCTCTTCGAATATCGGCTAAATTTTTTCGGTGCGCTGCACTTCCCGAATTTTCGTAGAGATAAACCGGAATACCTAATTCTTCGCCCACACGTTGCGCTAATTTTTTCGATAAAACAACTGTTTCTTCCATCGCAATATCCGACAAAGGAATGAGCGGACAAACGTCGGTTGCACCGATGCGCGGATGAACGCCTTTGTGTTGCGTCATATCTATTAATTCGCCGGCAGTTTTTATGGCTTGAAATGCGGCTTCAATAACAGCATCGGGTTCTCCGACAAAAGTAATGACGGTTCTATTCGCAGCTTCACCGCTGTCAATGTATAAAATTTTTATAGAGTTGACGGATTCTATTGCCGCCGCAATTTTATTGATGATAGCTATATCGCGTCCTTCACTAAAATTTGGAACGCATTCGAGTAGTTTCATAGGTTTTCGATTTTCGATTGATTAGAATTTAAATCTGTAATCGAAATTCATTACTATTCAAAAGATTTTTTCAACCGATATTTTACAGTTTTTTTTTGTGAACTTTGTGAGAACCTTTGTGTCCTTTGTGTTAAATTTTAACACAAGGTTCACAAAGGTTCTCACAAAGTTCACAAAGTGAGAATAGCTCAAGTAAAATTGTCAAAGAAACACAATCATTCATTGTTCATTATTCATTGTTAATTATTTAGTGCCGGTT
>JAYTNA010000470.1:0-4110 GCA_043748865.1 Saprospiraceae bacterium | reverse complement strand
GTAACTTTAATTTATTTACTTTTAAATACCCCGGAACTATATGCTCAGTTAAAATGTGCAGTAACTTACAAGTTAAAATTAATCTTCTAATCTTGACATCTTAAAAATCACGGTTTAAAATTAATCACACATGAAAATTATTAAAAATAGAAAGTTATTATTTACAACACTATTTGTTAGCACTCTACTATTCACGCTTTCATCTTGCGTACCGGGAAACATGGTCACGCCGGTTGTGCCGATAGGATCTTTTATTTTTCATTTGCATACTTACATTGACAATACCGAAGTGGATGCTTACAATATTGATTATAAAACATTAGATGGGCGAAAAATTTCGTTGAGTATATCGCAGCTTTATATTTCCGGTATTCAACTCGTTAAAGTTGATGGCAGTACTTATGATTTTTCGGGAAAAAATTTACTGAAGGTTTTAGATAAAGAAACTTATTTAGTCGGTGATGTGCCGGTCGGAAACTACAAATCCATTCGATTTAAAGTCGGATTGGATGCAGCAACAAATGCAGTAAATCCCGTTACTTCCGCCGATTCCGGAATTTTAAATAAATCTGCGATGTGGTTTGGCAGTGCTGCACAACCGGACGGATATGTTTTTATGAATGTTCAAGGTACGATTGATACTTCTGCCGGCATGAACAAACCTTCCGTGCCTTTTGCTTATAAAATCGGCACGAATACCAATTACAAACAAATCACGATGTCGGATAAACCTTTCTCTGTTTTAGAAAATCAAGTTGCGTTAGGACATATTCTGATTGATAACAGCAAACTCTTTAACAGTCTTACACTCAATCAAAGCAGTAATTTATCGGTGACAACCGCGAGTGCTAACAGTTCCGGTTTAGCGGCAAAAATTGTGAACAACATGCCTTCAATGTTTGTTTATGAACAATAAATTTTGGGTATTGAGTATCGGATATTGCGTATTGGTTTGTATTTCTTGTAAACACGAAAGTTTGCAACCAACTTGTACAACGCCGGATGCAGTTTCTTTCAGAGAAGATATTTTACCAATTTTTAACCGGCATTGCAACACAAGCGGTTGTCATGTCGGCAATTCACCGGCAGGTAATCTGAATTTATCGGCATCTGTTGCTTATGCGCAATTACAAAAAAAAGGCAGTGGTTACATTGATACCATTACGCCAAATTTTAGTGTGTTGTATGCTTCCATGAATACAATTTCAAATCCGATGCCGACATCCGGAAGGTTAGATGATTGTACGGTTAATTTGGTGCTCAAATGGATACAACAAAAAGCTAAAAATAATTAAGCGGTTTATTGGTTTCTGAAAATTCTGATTCAGAAATCTTTAAACAAAAAAAATGAATTTTAAAAATGAAAAAAATAATACTTCTTCTTATACTTTTAGTTTCAATTTTAATTTTTACGACAAATAAAGCATTCGCACATTTCGGCTCAAAAGGTCCGTTTGGCGGTTCTGTCAGTTGCAGTGCCGTATTTGATACAACTGTTTATATCGGAACATTTACAGGTGGTGTTTACCGGAGTACTAATTCACGATTATTAGCGTGGACATCAATTCCTGTCGGATTGACAAGCGGAAAAATTTCCGCACTCACACATTCCGGCACCTATTTATTCGCCGGTACGTTGGATAGCGGTATGTATATTTTCAACAGGTATGTCGGCACTGATAGACATTGGATAAAAATAAATACCGGGTTAACCAATTTGAAAATAAAATCGTTATTAGCGATTGATTCGATAACTATTTTAGCCGGTACAGATGGCGGCGGACTTTTTAAAACAATAAATAAGGGTGCTACTTGGGTAGCCGTTAACAGTACGGCTCTCAACGGTGCAACAATTACCGGATTAACAAAAGCCGGCAATAAAATCATCGCGCTTAATCTGTCGAGTGGTGTGTTTGCGTCAACCGATCAAGGTAATACTTGGACAAGTTTTAATGATGTGGGTACATCAATGGCGGGCGGCACTGCTGCTGTGTCTTATAACGCTAAAACAGATCAACTTTTGATTGTCAACAGAGATGGTATCTGTTTGACGGATGGCGTGAGTAATACAACCACACCAATTTATTATTCCATCAACTCCATATTACCTGCCGGTGTTGCTATTCGTTCGGTTACAAACAATGGCTTGAGTTGGTTCATTGCTACCAATAGCGGCGTTTATTCTTCGACATCAGTCACAATTAATTGGTTGAGCGTCAACGCCGGATTGCCAACGACTGATGCGACAAATATTATTTCTTTTAAAACAAGTTTTTTGGTAGGAATAAATAAAGAAGGTATTTTTAAATCGGACGCAACTACAATTGCTTGGAAAGATAACAATATAAGTTTCAATAATCTTGCAACTTATGCAATGGAAACAAGCGGTGATTTAGTGGTTGTGGCTGCTACCGAAAAAGGCGTTTTTGTTTCTAAAGATTTAGCGGCTACATATACACGATCGAATTTCGGTTTGACAGACAGTTTAAATGTGACAAGTTTAAAATTTTTTGGCACAATGCTTTATGCCGGCACAAAAAACGCAGGTATTTTTGTCAGTGCTGATACAGGGCGCACGTGGACGACAGATAATGCGGGATTGCCGGTAATAAATATCAAAAAACTCTTTGCTTCTGGTAAATATTTATATACCATTGATTCGGCGGGAAATATTTTTCAATACTTTGTACAATTCGCAAGTACCGGTTGGATAACGGTTCAATCCGGTTTGCCGTCGAATGTTGTACCTATTTCAATGAGTTTTTATGATACTAAAATTTTACTCGGCACTTATGGTCAAGGTGTTTTCACAAAAGATGTGGCGGGTAGTAGTTGGACAGCAATTAATGCCGGTTTATCTAACTTCAATGTCACTTCTGTTACGAACAACGGTACAAAATTATTTGCCGGTACAGAAGGTTCAGGTGTTTTTACTGCGGATTTTACTGCC
Organism: Saprospiraceae bacterium; assembly: GCA_043748865.1. Lineage (GTDB taxonomy): Bacteria > Bacteroidota > Bacteroidia > Chitinophagales > Saprospiraceae > JAAFJT01. Next base: position 1,160 of record JAYTNA010000470.1, on the reverse strand, counting down.
CCGAATTGGAAACCGGTATCACCTACTTCGATTGCACATACTTTAACGATGGGTTTAGACGGTACAAAAATTCAAGACATGGCATTTAACGGCGGTTATGTTTTTGCAAGTTACAAAGGCGGTTTGCTGGCAACAGTAGATAGCGGAAAAACTTGGATTGCAGGCGGCAATCAATTCAATTTACCGAGTTATGCTAATGTGAATAGAATTACTTTTATGACGACGCGCGTTTTTGTTTCTACGCCGGCAAATTGTTTGTATTCAAACGCTCTATCGGAGTTACCGATGATTACAACGAGTGTGAATGATATTTCATCGGAATTAAATGCAGCGATTGAAATTAGTCCGAACCCAAGCAACGGTAATTTTACCATTGAACTTAAAGATTTCGGAATAAAAATAAATGAAGTACTACTTTACGATAATATAGGAAGAGTTTTGCGAAATTTTCTTAATAATTTTTCACAACAAGTGAATATTAATACTACAAATTATCAGGGCGGTATTTATTTCATTCAGGTAATTACCGATAATGGTATTGCAACGCGAAAAGTTGTAATAGAGTAAAAACATCCGATAAAAACCTATCGCAACAAATATAGTCTTGTATATTTGTTGCGATGTTTTTTCTTTTAATAGATGTTGATACACGATAAGAAATTCATCATTCTTCTTTCATCTTTTATCATTAGCTTATGCAACCTCCTTTCAAAATTTCTGTCAATGAACGGACTTTCGATATTATGCCGGATGAAATTCAAACACTTGACATCAGCACAATAAGTGAAAACGAAGTATTTCATATTCTGAACGACGACAAATCTTTTAAAATAGAAGTTATAAGTCACGATGCTTCGGGAAAAAACCTGCGGCTGCGCATAAACGGCAACAGTTACACAACAAAAGTATCCGATAAATATGATCGCCTAATTGATCAACTTGGCATGAAAGTAGTCGGTTCACAACGTGCCGGCGATATAAAAGCACCGATGCCCGGTTTAGTTTTAGATATTTTGGTTGAAGTCGGTCAGTCGGTCAATAAAGGTGATAAAGTTTTAATTCTAGAAGCCATGAAAATGGAAAATATTATTAAAGCCGGCGGTGACGGCATTATCAAAGCTATTCATACCGAAAAAGGAAAACCGGTAGATAAAGGAACG
>JAYTNA010000469.1:0-8620 GCA_043748865.1 Saprospiraceae bacterium | reverse complement strand
CACCAACTCAGCGGCGGACAAAAACAACGTATTATGATTGCGATGGCATTATCGTGTCATCCGAAAATTTTAATTGCCGACGAACCGACAACAGCATTAGACGTAACGGTACAGAAATCTATTTTAGAATTATTGAAAGCATTACAAGCAGAATATGGTATGGCAATTGTATTCATCACGCACGATTTAGGTGTGATTGCCGAAATTGCCGACCGCGTTTTAGTGATGTATAAAGGCAGTATCGTTGAAGAAAACACCGTTGAAAATATTTTTAAAAATCCGCAACATCCTTACACGAGAAGCTTATTGGCGTGCCGTCCGCCCCTTGATCTGCGATTAAGTCACTTGCCGGTGGTTTCTGATTTTATGGATACAACTACTGATTCAGACGGCAATACCGTGATTACCGAAAAAACGCGCTCGGCATCCGAAATAAAAACTTCTTACATCATACCCGAAGAACAAACAAAAAAGCGTTTAACTTTTTTACAAAATCAAACGCCTGTACTGGAAGTGCGCAACTTAAAGGTATATTATCCGAATAAAAGAAATTTTTTTGGCATACCGAAATCGTATGTCAAAGCAGTGGATGATGTGAGTTTTGATGTTTATCCGGGTGAAACTTTGGGTTTAGTAGGCGAATCCGGTTGCGGAAAAACGACACTCGGCAGAGCAATTCTCGGATTAATTCCGGTAACATCCGGTCAAGTGATTTATAAAGGAGAAGATTTATTGGAGTTATCAATTCACGGTTCGCCCGAAAAACTAAAGGCATTGCGCAAAGATATTCAAATTGTTTTTCAAGACCCCTACTCATCGCTCAATCCGCGCATGACGATTGGTTCTGCGATTATGGAACCGATGCAAGTGCATAAAATTTATAGCAATGATGCCGGACGCAAAGAAAAAGTAATAGAATTATTAGAAATCGTCGGATTACTGCCGGAACATTTCAACCGTTATCCACACGAGTTTAGCGGCGGTCAACGTCAGAGAATTTGTATAGCTCGCGCTTTGTCCGTTAATCCTTCGTTTATTATTTGTGATGAATCTGTATCGGCATTAGATGTTTCCGTTCAAGCACAAGTTTTAAATTTATTGATGTCACTCCGCGAAAAATTTGGTTTTACTTGTATTTTTATTTCACACGATTTATCCGTCGTTAAATTTATCAGCGACCGCATGATTGTAATGAATAAAGGCAAAATAGAAGAATTCGGTAACGCCGATGACATTTATTATCATCCGCAAAGTGATTATACGCGTCGATTAATTGATGCGATACCTTCTTTCAGTTGACAGTTTACAGTTGACAATTAAAGATAGTCGTGTTATTAAAAACCCTTGAAAAATTTTAAAATTTTCAAGGGCTATGTATAAAATTAAAACTTAAACGTTTCAATAAATTCAATTGTCAATTAAAAAAACTATACTTAAAAATCGTCCATAAAATTTTATAACCGGCACCGATTGTGCCACTTAGAGTTCCACTCACTTTTGATATACCAATACGTTGACGATATTTTACCGGCACTTCCATACACCGCATTTTTCGTTTTGCAGCTTTGATTTGCAACTCTACCGTCCAACCGTAATTTTTATCCATCATTTTTAATTCTAAAAAAGAAGTATAACGAATAGCGCGAAATGGACCTAAATCCGTAAAACGATAACCGAAAATTACTTTTATAAGCCGCGTCGCCAACCAATTGCCGAAAATTTGTTGCGGTGTCATTGAACCTGCCGCACGATTGCCGAGCGCACGCGAACCAATAACGACATCGTACTTGTTGTCAATAATCGGCTGCACAAGCATAGGCAGTTCTTGCGGATAATCGGAATAATCACCATCCAAAAAAACGATAATGTCGGGTTTGATTTCTTTTTGTGCAATATAATCCAAACCTTTTAAACACGCATTCCCATATCCTTTCAGAGGTTGTTCAACGACCGTCGCACCATTTTTTCGCGCCACTTCTGCTGTTTTATCACTAGAATTGTTGTTGCAAACGATAATTGCGCGTACCCAATCGCGCGGAATTTCGTTTAACACATGAGCAATAGATTTTTCTTCGTTGTAAGCGGGGATAATAACGTCAATAAGCATTTAGATTTTAGATTTTAGATTTTAAATTTTAAATTTTAGATTTTACTTCTTACCGGAAAAATCTAAAATCCAAAATTCAAAATCGTTACACTTGTTCCGGTGCCAAACGCACAATTAATCCATCAATGTGTTCATCAATTCTTATTTGACAACCCAAACGACTGTTCGGTTTTGTTGTAAAAACTTGATCCAGCATTGCCAATTCATCTTCACTCATACCGGAAAGTTCATGCGGGCTTTCAACATATACATGACAGCTTGCGCACAATGCCATACCGCCGCAAGTGCCTTCCACCGGCAATTCATAACTTTTACAAACTTCCATTACCGTTAAAGGTAGATCTAAAGGCACCTCTAAATGATGTTTGTGGTGGTGCCTGTCAATAACCGTGATAGTGATATTTTCTTTTTGCATATTTTATCGGTGGACTTACTGACATTTGACTTATTGACGGTGGACTTAGTGACTTACGACTAAAATCAGTAAGTCTAAAATCAATTTACATGCCCTCAACACCTGTAACAGTGGTATATTTAAACGATAATTTTTTATCCGGATGTACGATTTTGAAAGCTGATTGCATCGCCAATGTGCCTTCATGGAAACCACATAAAATTAATTTCAATTTACCCGGATACGTATTGATATCACCCACGGCAAAAATGCCGGGAATGTTTGTCGAATAATCGAAAGTATTAACTTCAATCGCATTTTTTTCAACATTCAATTGCCAATCGGCAATCGGTCCGAGTTTAGGCGATAAACCGAAAAGCGGAATAAAATGATGTGCTTTTTGAGTCTTAATGCCTTCGAGATCATGTTTAATCGTGACTTCCGATAAGTGATTTTTCCCGGACAAACCGACAACTTCCGATTGTGTAACGATTTTTATTTTACCGGCATCGCGTAAGTGCATCACTTTTTCAACACTGTCCAAAGCACCGCGAAATTCATTTCTTCTATGAATTAAAGTGATACTTTTTGCGATATCTACCAAATAAATTGTCCAATCTAATGCCGAATCACCGCCGCCGGCAATTACAATATCTTTGTGTTTATACATTTCAGGATCGCGTACCATATATTCCACGCCTTTATCTTCGTATTCGGCAATATTTCCTATTGGTGGTTTGCGCGGTTCAAAACTTCCGAGGCCACCTGCAATAGTTATAACAGGTGCTTCAATCACCACACCTCTGCTTGTAGTGAGTCTGAAAAAATTATTTTTTAGACGTTCAATACTTTGAGCGCGATCGCCGAGTGTAAAAGTCGGTTTGAACGGTTTGATTTGTTGCATCAAATTTTTTATCAAATCGCTCGCCAATACTGCAGGACAACCCGGAATATCATAAATCGGTTTTTTCGGATAAATTTCTGTCAATTGGCCGCCCACTTGCGGTAAGGCATCAATCAAATGACATTTTAATTTTAGTAAACCGGCTTCAAAAACAGTAAACAAACCAACCGGTCCGGCACCGATAATAATAATATCTGTTTGAATCATAACTTTATAAATTTCAACCGTCAGCTATCAGCCATAAGCCACCAGGTTTGTTTTAATAGTTGAAGGCTGATAGTTGAATGCTCATAGTTGAAGGCTGATAGCTATTATACTGCAAATGTCGTTATAGAAGTATAAAAATTTACTATTAAACATCTAAATATTTGAAAACGTTTTGAATAATTATGCCAAAAAATAAATTTCATAAATTAAATTTACATTTTTATTGTACTTTTGCGCGCTATGCCAACCATTTCAAGAAAATAGTTTAGCTGAAATTGCACGCACAAAATTTTTTAAATTCGGATCATTCGTTGATAAAGTATGAGCGTTATTACTGCAGCATCTGAAAAATTTTTGTTTGAGTATTTAAACAATGCCTCGCCTACCGGTTTTGAAGCTACCGGACAAAAACTTTGGCTCAATTACATTAAGCCTTTCATTGACGATTGGCACGTTGATAATTACGGTACAGTATATGCCGTCGTTAATCCCGGTAAAAAATTCAAAGTAGTCATCGAAGGCCATGCCGATGAAATATCGTGGTTCGTCAATTACATCAGCGACGATGGTTTTATTCACGTCATTCGCAACGGTGGTTCCGATCAAATGATTGCGCCTTCAAAACGTGTGAACATTCATACAAAAAACGGTATTATAAAAGGCGTTTTCGGCTGGCCTGCAATTCATGTGCGCGTCGGTAAAGAAGCAAATTTGGCGGCGGAGTTGAATAATATTTTTATTGACATCGGCGCAAAAAATCGCGACGAAGTAACAGCGAAAAGTATTCATCCCGGTTGCGTGATTACTTATGAAGATGAACTCACGACAATTAATGAGAATTTTTATTGCGGTCGCGCTTTAGATAATCGCATCGGCGGCTTTTGTATTGCCGAAGTAGCGCGTCTGCTGCACGAAAATAAAATAAAATTGCCTTACACGCTTTATATCGTCAACTCCGTTCAAGAAGAAGTAGGTTTGCGCGGTGCGGAAATGATTGCGGACACGATAAAACCGAATGTCGCTATCGTTACGGATGTTTGTCACGACACTTCTACGCCACTCATGAATCCGAAAGTTCAAGGCGATATTCGTTGCGGACGCGGACCTTGTTTGGCTTACGCCCCGGCGGTTCATAATAATTTACTGAATTTAATTATTGATACAGCCGAAGTCGAAAAAATTCCTTTCCAACGCAACGCTAACAGTCGCAGCACCGGTACAGATACAGATGCTTTTGCGTATTCAAACGGCGGTGTCGTATCGGCACTTATTTCTTTGCCTTTACGTTATATGCACACAACGGTTGAAATGGCGCACAAAAATGATGTAGAGCAAGTTATTCAACTTATTTACGCTACTTTACAGAAAATTGAGAATAATCATAATTTTAAATATTTTTGAGTAAGGTGCGTAGCACCGTTCTCTTAGTAGAAAAAATAGAAAAATATAGATTGAGTAAGGTATAGCGCACCGTTCTCTATAAATAAAGAGAATAGTGCGCCGCACCTTGAAATTGAATTTTTCTATTTTTCTTATCTATTCTGTTTCATGTAATTTAACAAGTCAAGTATATGTTGTTGAATATGTATGCGAAAAGTTAATTCAAAAAACCAAAGCCCATCTGCCAAACTATTATTTACCATTCTCCATTTAATTTCTAAAAGATCTATTATAATGTCAGTTAAGTCGTCAACTGCATCGCCAATCGCGTTGTCTTTTAAGTTTTCAATATCGTTTATGTCAAGTATTATTTTGTAAAATCCCAAGTCTTCGAAATTACTCACAACATTTTTTCTTATGTCCGGAAGGATTGATTTATCAAATTCAGGATAATCTGTTTTGTAAAATTCAAATTTAATATCAAAATAAAAGTTGTAAATTTCTATAAGATTTCGTTCCAACAATTTTTCTTTGTCAATTACCATCAAGTTTGCTTGAAGTCCATACTTAACAATTTCATTTATTGTTTGAATTAGTCCAGCCATCTTTATACAGTTTTATAAAATAAAATGATCCGACAATTGCCGGATAGCAATCAATATAGATTTTTCAAAAAAACTTATAATACCGTCATAAGCTATCGTATTTTTTTTATTAACAGAACGAAAACGTATTACAGCTGAATAACGAACTACAAATCATAAATTTCATTTTGAATAAAATTATCCAAAACTTGCACTAAAATCTCATGCTTACCCTCAAAATTTATTTCTGTAATAATTAAATTATTTTTTTCCAAAAATGCGCGTTGCGCTATTTTATTTTCTGCGTTGATATATTCATCATTATCGCCGACGATGAGGAACATTTTCTTGTCGGAAAAATAATTTTGTAACGGTGCGTAATCAATATCGTGAGGAAAAGCGGCTCCCCACAACACGACATAATGACATTTCGGACGATGCGCGTTTATCCACCGCAAAATAGTTGCGCCGCCTTGGGAAAAACCGAGTAAAATGATTTTTACATCTTCATTCAATTTCGGCAGATAATCTTTTTCGATTTGCGTCAAAAAATTATTGAAGTCATCAATTTCATCCAATCTATCTTCACTCGTCATCCAAGATGCACCAACAGCGCGACTTTTTCCCATTTCTAAATAAAAACGATTCAAACCTTCCGGTGCAATGACGGCGTGTTCATGATTTAAATGCGTAAATTTTCTGATGATGCGATTAGCGGTTTGTCCGTAACCGTGCGCAACAATCCAAAGATATTTTGTAGATTGGCTCGCTGTGTTATGCGTATATAAGTGCGCTGTTTTTTCTACTTTGAGTTTTATATGTTCCATTTTTTTATCTTTTACGACACTAGAGCCTTCCAAACAAGAAAAGTCCAAACAATACTAATCAAAGTACAGAGTATATTTAATTGGAAATGCCTTTTTTCAAAACCCGGTTCTAAACCTTTATCATTTAGAGCATTTCCTAAGCGAGTTAAAACCGGCGACACGAAATTATAAAGGAAATAACAGAGTACAATATTTAACAAGACTGCTAAATACAACATACCCATCGGAATCGAAACGGGATGTACGAAAAAACAAATAAAAGGCAAAACGACGTTAATTGCTAAAGGTATCAGAAACACAGGAAACAAGCCTGTAAAACCGGAAGGCGGTTCAAGGTTTTCAAAATCATCAACAGGCATCTGCGGTGCAGGTGGCATATTATCCACAACACTTTTTCCGTCAATTTTATTTTTTTCTATGGTTGCTTTGTTAAACATAACCGATGCCATCCAAATTGCACCTACAATATACCATGAAACGACACACGTCAGTAACAAAAAAAAAATAGCTCCCATATCATTTGTGTTTCATCTCTTTTTAAAAGATTAAACACAAATATACAGAAAAGTCTTTCGAATAAAATACTCGAAAGACTTCGTTTATTTTTTATTGATTAAATATCACAAACAGTTGTGCTTGAAATCAATATTCATCTTCATTGAAAAAGAAATCATCTTTTCTCGGATAATCAGGCCAAATATCTTCGATACTTTCGAACATTTCGTTTTCGTCATCCAATTGTTGCAAATTTTCAATAACTTCTATCGGGGCGCCGGAGCGAATGGCATAGTCTATTAATTCATCGCGTGTAGCGGGCCATGGTGCTTCTTCTAAATAAGAAGCTAATTCAAGTGTCCAGTACATAATTTTATATTTTTAAATAGTTGTTAATTTAGCTTTCAGCTATCAGAAAAAAACCGAATAACTGAAAGCTTATAGCTGAAGACTTATAGCTGATAGCTATATTATTAGCATCGCATCACCATAACTGTAAAAGCGATATTTTTCCTTAATGGCTTCTTGGTAAGCATCCATGATAAGTTCTAAGCCGGCGAAAGCAGCAATCATGATAAGCAAACTGGATTTCGGCAAATGAAAATTTGTAATCAATGAATCGGCTACATGAAAATCATAGGGTGGGAAAATAAATTTATTTGTCCAACCTTCCGCCGCTTTAATTCTATCGGTTGAAGTAACTGCCGTTTCAATTGTTCGCATAGTAGTAGTTCCGATGGCACAAACTCTGCTACCGCGTTCTTTTGCTGCATTAACTTTATCGGCAGTGGCTGCATCAATTTTAAAATATTCAGCTTCCATTTTATGTTTCGATAAATCTTCCACATCAATTTGGCGGAAAGTACCTAAGCCAATGTGCAAAGTTACCTCAGCAAAATCTACGCCTTGAAGTTCTAAACGTTTCAAAAGTTCTCTGCTGAAATGTAAGCCCGCAGTTGGTGCAGCTACAGCACCGAGTTGAGTAGCATAAACCGTTTGATAACGTTCTGTATCTTCATCCTCTTGTTCACGCTTAATATATTTAGGCAATGGCGTTTGTCCCAAAATAGATAAATCTCTCTGGAATTCTTCTTCAGTGCCATCAAATAAAAAACGAATTGTTCTACCGCGTGAAGTCGTGTTATCAACTACTTCTGCCACGAGTATTTCGTTATTGTTTTTATCTTCAAAATAAAGTTTATTGCCGACACGTATTTTACGCGCGGGGTCTACTAAAACATCCCATAAACGCGCATCGTGGTTAAGTTCTCGCAGCAAAAAAACTTCAATTAAAGAATCTGTTTTTTCTTTTTTCCCATACATACGCGCCGGAAAAACGCGCGTGTTGTTGCGCACCATTATATCTCCTTCTTTAAAATACTCCAAAACATCTTTAAATGTACGGTGTTCTATTTTGCCGGTTTTGCGATTCACCACCATCATTCTACTTTCGTCGCGGTTAGATGCCGGATATTGCGCAATCAACTCATCCGGTAATTCAAAATCAAAATTCGATAACTTTGTCCTCATATATTTGTCAAAGCAATTTTAAAAACTTTATATTTCATTGACAATCATACGATTGCAATAAAAAAGAATAAAAAATGTGAAAATGACTGCAAATGTAGATTTTTTTTTTCGCTTTTTATTTTTTAAAACCATTTAAATCAAAAAAAATTGCGTAGCTACATCAATCAAATCGTAATTATTGACGCAAGAAAC
>JAYTNA010000468.1:0-2678 GCA_043748865.1 Saprospiraceae bacterium | reverse complement strand
TTATTTTCTTATTCACGATGTATATATTCACCAACGTTTCAGTTGGTTCCGACTTTTAGATAACTCTTTCTCTCGTGCAATTTTACGCGCACATGGTACACACCATGCCAAACAAGAAAAAGAAGATGGCGAATCTTTCGGTTTGTTGGTCGTGGATTCTAAATTTTATAAAAAACGAACGCAGTGGCGTAAAAATGTTCAAGAGGAATATAGCAATGAGCTTTGAGCTTTGAGCCATTTTTTATGAAGCTCAAAGCTCATTGCTCAAAGCTTTTTTCTCCAATACAAATAAAAAGGCGTACCACTAAACATCAACAACAAGCCCAAACCCGCTTCACGCGGACTATTGATAATCGTAATTGGAATGAGCATGGCGCAAAATAAAACAAAAACTGCCGGCACAATCGGATAACCCCAAACTTTATACGGACGCGGTGTTTCCGGTTCACGATAACGCAAAACAAAAACGCCAAAAGTAGTAGCTCCATAAAAGAAAAATGCGACGAAAATTAACATTTCTGTCAATTGATCGAAGTTGCCGGACAAAACTAAAAAACACGCCCAAATACCTTGCATCCACAAAGCCGAATTAGGTGTATTATAAACCGGATGAATCTCTTTGGCTTTATCGAAAAATAAACCGTCTTGCGCCATCGTTTGGTAAATGCGCGGCGGCATTAAAATTGTCGCATTGGTGCAACCGAGTGTCGTAAATAAAATCAAAACCGATAAAATGCTTGCACCAATTGCACCGCCGAAATGACGAACGACTTCAACAGCAGCAATTTTATTTTGCGCATTATTCACGTTTATTAAATCATCAACCGGCAGAACGTATAAATACATCGCATTAGCGAGCATATAGACAGTAATAATGGTGATCAAACCAAAAAACAAAGCTAAAGGCAAATTTTTACTCGGATTTTTTATTTCTCCGCCGATATAACCGACGGTATTCCAACCTTCATAAGCCCAAAATGTTGCCAATAAACCCGCAAAAATCATTTTCAATAAACCGAAATTTGTTACCGAACTCGGTACAAAATCTTTTGCCGGTGTCGTTAAGTGTGCAACTTCACCGCCGCCAAAAAGAAAACCCGCAAGCACAATAAGTCCTATACCGACAATTACCATTTGAGTCAAACGCCGACTCAAACTCTCGCCGTTTTTTAAACCCAAAGTGTTTAAATAAGTCAAGGCTAATATCACTAAAATAGTCAAAAATTTTATGCCGATACTTTCAAACGGTTTAAAAATAATCAAGACCTTTATGTTTTCAATGTCGCTTGAAAAATGCGGCAAGGTAACGAGACTGTTAAACGATTGTGCAAAAACATAAGCAATCGAAGAGATAGATGCCGTTTTAATCACCGTGAAATTACTCCAACCAAATAAAAACGCGATGAACCTGCCGTAAATGCGTTTAAAATAAATGTACTCGCCACCGGTGCCGGCATACATACTCGCAATTTCGGAATTACTTAATGCACCGCACAAAGTGAGCATACCGCCCAAAAACCAACACAACAAAACCAAACTCGGCGACTGTAATTCGCCGGACATGAGTGCTACTTTTTTATAAACTCCTGTGCCAATCACCGAACTGATAACCAAATAAGTTGCAGAAGCTAATGTGAGCGTCGGTAAAAATTGTCCTTGTTTTTTTTCCATCGTTTTCGTTTAAAATCTAATTGTGCGAAAATAAATAAATAGTTACAAATATTCGGATTCTGTTTTATAATTTCTTCAATTTATAAACATGGATAGCACCATACTTTACAACCTCCGACTCGAAAAAAATTTTTATTTCCGGTCGCTCATCTACTTTTCTTGAATTACAATATAAATAAGTAGCATTTCTGTTCTTAATCATATCTTCGAAATACGCAGCAGGTATATTATCGTTGTTGTAAATAAAACCTTGTTTATCAATTTGATAAGAATAAACGCAACCTGAGTCATCATTTAAAATAACACAAATAGCATCTTTGGGTACCGCATTTCTCAATTCTTTGTGGTATTTATAAATATCTCCATCCGAGAATAAAGTCCAATATTTTTGTACTTCATCGTAAGCTAAAAGAGGCAAACTCAATAAAAATATAATTGATAAATACCTTGTCAAATCAGAAAAATTATAGAAGAGTTTTATTCCGGATGTCACCATTATTGTAAACGGTATTAAAAAAGGCATTAAATAATAATCATGCACTTTATCAATGATGTTCAACTCTGAAAGGAAATACAAAATGACAATTAATAAAACAGAGAATAAAAGCCAAAATTTTTCGGTTTTATGTGCTTTTGTTCCGCAAGCAACAAAAAATGAACCGACTAAAAACACGCTCGCACCGGCATTTAAAATTATGAAAGGCAACCATTTATTGATATGAAATTGTAAAAATTCCAAATATTTTTCGTGTGTAATGCCGCTTCCAAAAATACCGGTTAGAGGTCCCCCCCCCAGCGAGGAATCACCCAAGTGTACCAACAGATAGTTGGTAATTGAAATAAAATATAAATAACACCCATCAGAAAAGAATTTTTAAATTTTTTTCTGATTTTAATGTTCTCAATCATTTTTTTGGTAGTGATTTAAAATGTATGCTATGGTTGTTTAATAAAAAATAGTTGTTTTTCAACAAAAGAGGGCAAAACCACATTGAATTTGTATGTGC
>JAYTNA010000467.1:0-7854 GCA_043748865.1 Saprospiraceae bacterium | reverse complement strand
GCACATACAAATTCAATGTGGTTTTGCCCTCTTTTGTTGAAAAACAACTATTTTTTATTAAACAACCATAGCATACATTTTAAATCACTACCAAAAATTACTTCCAAAAATCTAAAACAAAGCTGCTTACGTATATTTATTAAGTACGAATAAGCGTATTATTTTTCTCTCGGCTTTATCGTTTACATATTAAAGGCAAATAAAATTATGAATAGAACCCTCCTACTTTTTATATTACTCTTCTCAAAAATTTTATTATTCGCCGCGAACACAACCGGCAACGTAGAAGGTTATATCAACGATGACAGAACAGGTTTACCGGTGGCGGGTGCTTCAATAACTGCCGGAGAAAATAATACGACCACGGATGAAACAGGTTTTTTTAAATTAGAAAATATACCGGCAGGTGATAGACTGCTTTCTTTTTTAAAAGAAAATTATGAACCCGGCGTGAAAAATATAAAAATACTGCCGGCACAAACGATTCATATAACCCTTTCGCTTAAACTACCCGAAGGTAAATTGCCGGAAATAGTTGTGAAAGCCGACCGCGCCATGTCGGCAGCTTCATCGGCGGTACTTAATGCTTTGGATTTTCAATTACGCCCCATTAATTCGGCGCAAGATATGTTGCGCAATGTGCCGGGTTTATTTACGGCACAACACGCGGGCGGCGGAAAAGCAGAGCAGATTTTTTTGCGCGGTTTCGATTGCGATCACGGCACCGATGTCGCGGCTTTTGTTGACGGTATTCCCGTTAATATGCCATCGCACGGACACGGACAAGGTTATCTCGATTTACATTTTATGATTCCGGAAGTGACTAAAAATGCAGAAATATATAAAGGTACTTATTTTTCCGATTTAGGAGATTTTGCAACTGCCGGCGCGATAAAATTCAGAACAACAGATGTTTTGGACCATAATACGTTTCAAACAGAAATAACGAGTGTGCCGACTAATCGCGCTTTTACGGCTTCGCGGAGTTTGTTGATTTACCAATTAGCAAATACCGATAAAATTTCGAGTTACATTGCTACCGATTATTTATATGCGCCGAGTTTTTTTGACTACGATCAACATTTCAATCGTTTCAATTTATTTTCAAAAACGACATTTAATATCAACGAAAACAATACTTTGCGTTTGTTGCTCACGCATTTTAATTCGATTTGGGATGCATCAGGACAAATACCGGAACGGGCGGTTGAATCGGGTTTGATTTCGCGTTACGGTTCTATTGATAATTCGGAAGGTGGTAACACGGCACGACAAAATGCGAGTTTAACTTTCACGCACTTGAATGGTAACACTTCTTTTGAAGCACAGGCTTACGCCGTAAAATATAAATTCAGTTTGTATTCAGATTTTACTTTTTTCAGAGATGATTCAATTCACGGGGATGAAATAAATCAGAGAGATAACAGAACAATATTCGGTGCGAATTTGAAATACACAATTGCACAATCTGCACGTGAAAAATGGGTTATCGGTGCGGGTACGCGCAACGATAATATTGAAAACTTAAATAATCATGTAGAGCGTCGCCAATTTTTAAATACAATCGCACATTCTTTGATTGATGAAAACAATACGTTCGTCTATGTAAAAAAAGAAGGTGCGTTGTCGCCGCGTTTGCATTACGATATTGGTGTGCGATTTAATTATTTAAGTTTCAACGATCGCGATCTTGTTCCGTCCGACTCAACTTATAAAAATTATACAGGTACAAATTATAAAACACAATTCGCACCGAAACTCAATTTGACTTATACGGCTACCGACAACTTAAAAATATTTTTCAATACCGGTCGTGGTTTTCACTCCAACGATGCGCGTGCAGTTGTACAAGATAACTTGTCTCACACTTTACCGAGTGCTTGGGGTGGAGAAATTGGTGCACAATGGTCTCCGGTAAAAAATGTTTTATTATCCGCCGCTTTTTGGGGATTGACTTTGGATAATGAATTGGTTTTCAACGGAGATGACGGCACAACAAGCGACAATGGTGCATCGCGTCGAGTCGGAATAGATGTGAGTGCACGTGCGCAACTGACAGAAAAATTATTTTTTGATGCCGATTTGAATCTATCACACGGCAGATTGGTAGAAACACCTTTCGGAAAAGTTTTAGACAGTCATTATTATATTGGATTGGCACCACCGATGACATCAACGGGTGGTTTATCTTATCGCTCAACGCATTGGGAAGGTGCTTTTCGTTATCGTTATATAAGTTCGCGTTCTGCTAACGATGATTATTCTATCGTAGCGAATGGTTATTTTATTAACGATGCGAATTGTTATTACAAAACCAATAAATTCCGCATCGGCATTAATGTAGAAAATTTATTCAACGTTAACTGGAATGAAGCACAATTTGATACAAATAGTCGCTTAAAAACTGAATCCGCTCCTGTGGATGAATTACATTTTACGGCGGGAACACCATTAGCGATAAAATTGGTTGTAGGGTTTCGCTTTTAAGCTGTGAGTTATGAGCTGTGAGCTATGAGCTTCTATATTTTAGCAGCTCATAGCCCATAGCTCAAAACTCACAATTTATTTTATGCTCGCTATTCTAATCCCGCGCAATTCGCGTCCAAGAAATTTTTTCTTGCTGATGACCTCAATACTTTTTCCGGTTGTTTTAGATTCTAACCAGGCAATAATATCGAAATAAATAAACGATCGCCGCTCATAAGGGTTTTCGGCTAAAACTTCCAATCGGTTTTTTAAATCAACAAAAACATCTTTCAACTCTTTCTGATTGACGAATAAAGCTTTGCGCAGAAAACGTAAAATTTCTTGCACTACGACACTCATGTCGCGGTGTTTCAACAAAAAACGATAAACAGATTTGGTATAATATTCTAAAAGTGCGTGATGTCCTTTTTCGTAATGCGCCACCAAATGTAAAATGCGCGAAAAGCATTGAATATCGGTGCGCAAATTATTGGTTTTTGCGTTGATAATTTTATTGAGATAAAGAATACATTTATCGTAATTACTGACACCGAAATACAAGCAAGCCATTTTGTAATAAAAAACCAAAATACGGTGCTCATCAAGCATACTTGAATGTTCGGAAATAAATTTTTCGATGAGCGGAATCCGTTTTAAACCTTCGGTAAAACTACCTTCCAAAAAATGTTTATTGATGTGTGCAGTATGAATTAAATGTTGCGCCGTTATTTTTGAACTTTCGTGCATTACCGCTTCGTGTTTTGCAAAATAATTTTCTGTATTCGACAAAATTTTCGAAAATCGCGTATGGTCTAAAGTCATAAACAAAGCATTCAGCAAATTGTGTAAACCTTTGAAGTACAGAGCCGTATCATTTATTTTCATCACCGGTTCGCGCTCAAACATTTCCACCCATTTATAAGTATAGCGGTAATAATTTTTCCAATTTTGACCGATATACGACACCCAAGTATGGCATTGAAATAAATTAACGCGCTCGAAAAAATCCATGTCTTGTTCGGGCGGTAAAGTTTTCAATGCCGTCACCAAAATTTTTTCGATGCTTTGCAACTCTTCCGGATTTTTTGCATGACCGAGTTTCAAATACATTGCATACAATTGAATCGAAAGATTCGACAAGCGCGCCGCACTTTGAATATGCACCATCATTTTTTGGGTTTCAAGTGCCAAATCGTCGGCGCGACCTTCATGCGCTTTTGTGATGTGCCGGCTTTCAATCATCTTTTCAAATTCCAAAGTTTCAAGCACCAAAAAATAAAGATGATTCGTTTTTGCCAAATTTTTGGCGCGTTCCAATATTTTCAACGCCGACGGATATAAACCTTTGTTGTACAAAACTTTGGCATAGTCAATGTTTTCGCGAATATCAATATCTGTGTTTTTATTTTTTTCGATGTGCCGCAAACTCGCGAGTACTTGCTTGTATAAATGTGCTTTGAGATTCGAGAGTTGTTCTTTTTTTATTTCCGGTACTTTTTTAAAAATGGTTGCTTCATCGTACGCGCGTTGTTTATCCAAGACATCGAACAAGTTAATAAATTTCAACTCCTCGCTGCTCTGATTGCGCGTGACGTACAAACGAAAAATCCGTTTTTCAGATTTAGTCAGCGTCTTTATCAATAAAAAAAGATGATCGTTTGCTGTCGCAGCCATGCTTATAAAGTTGAAAATTTAAAATGTTCTTGGAAATTTCAATATTTTTGTAGCCGGTTTATTTTATATGCCAATACATTCATGCAAATTACTACTCCAACTATTATGAATTGAATATTAGGCGTGAGATTTTCTTGATAAATGATTGGAATGAGATACCGAGTAATAAAATCTTCTTTATAGGTCGAAATTCCGGCATGGTAAGTAAAATAATTTTCAAGCGTTGTAAGAGGACATATCACACCCGACGATAATTCAGCGTATATTGCCCATATGAGCGCACTCAAATGAACAACTCTAATCCATGGTTTTTTATGTATAAAAAAGCCACCCAAAATCACAAAAAGAATGAACCCAATGTGAATAATTACCGTAAGTTGCGTTAGTAAAAGATAGATGCTTTTGTTCATCTCATTCGCTCTTTAAATGTTTAAACTGAATAAAGGTTAATGCAAGTTACGCTAATTCTTAACGAGCAGGGATTTTCACGAGCGGTTGCTTTTTTTAATTAAAGGCATATTGTTTGCGAGTGCGGGAATAGACTAAAATTTGATAAATTTTAGTCTATGAAATTTCTATTACTTTTTGCAAATCTCCAAGATCAATTCTTTCAAAAATTTTTGGGATGAGTGCTTTTAAAGTTTCTCTTCGGTTGTCGAATGCACAAAGAACAAAAATAGTAATTTCTAATTGTTGCAGATTTTGTTGGTAGGGTAAATTTCTATCAACGGTAATAAAAACATCAAAACCGTCGTCAATCATTAATTTAAGAAGTTCTCCATTTTTTTTACCCAACCATGCTTTATCTCGAACAGTAAAGACATCGTGACTTTCATCAAAGTCGTATTTAAGTTTGCGCGGTAAACTTTCGTCAAGCAAAATTTTCATGTAATACTTTTTCGGTAGTCAAAGATTTTTTTGCCATTTCTAAAACACACAAAGCAGCCTCTTTTGTTACTGAAGGAAAATCATCTAAAAATTCCGCAAGACTTTCTCCACCCTCGATATAATCAAAAAGATTTTTTATTGGCACACGTGTTCCCATAAAAACAGGTGTACCGCTCATTATTTCTTTATTAATACTTACTTGACCGTAAAGCATAAAATATTTTTTAAAGCAAAGTTAAACATTCTTAATTAAAATTGTAATTTTTAATTGTAGTGCATATTTAAGTTTGCAATAAAAAACGCGGTTACTCGCGTCAGAGACACTCGGATAGTGCGTGAAAAATTTAAAGGTTTTCACGAGCGTTTGCGTTTTTTAATAAGAGATATATTATTGGCGAGCGCTTATGTTATGCGTCGTTAATCTTTTTTGTGTTTAATTAATTCCATTTTTTTATTGTCATGTATAATTATTGTGTCTCTGTCCAAAAAGTCCAAGTTGCCTTCAATTTGTCCTTTGGCATAAACTAAAGTTATTGGGTCAGTAAAAGAATATGAAATTGAGTCATAATTATGTTTGTTAAGACCGTCTGAACTCTTTGGATAGTTTTTAAAAAGTTGTTCATTATATTCTGGCTCGATTTCATTAATTAACGCTTTCTCTAAATCAAGAATAATTGTTCTTAATTCTGGTAAGTTATTTCCCATTAAGCTATCCTCTATTTCGTCAATGTTTGAATTTTGCCCAAACTTGTGCATTTGCCTAATGTATTTGAAACTAAAAAGTAGGATTGAAATCTCGTGAGTTGGTAAGGAGCCATATTTAAAAGGGTGTTCAAGAGATAGAATGTCTTGTAGTTTTTCGTGCCCCGTTAAACGTTTCAAAATATTTTGCTTAGTAGCCTGCCCAACATAATGAACGTGATATTTTGTGAAGTCGCGAATATTACCTTGAATTTCTGCATCTAAACAACCATCCCAATAATGTTGAAGAAATTTTTCAGGTGAAATCCACAACAAACAATTTTCGAGCTTATTATTTTTCCGATAAAATTTTATTCCGTGAATATTGTTAAATGGTGAAGCATTAAGGTTATTATATTTGTCATGTGAACCAAAGTATACTAATACTTTATCCGCTGGGTCTGCAATATGTTTTTGGAAATAAGGAATCTTACATTTTAAAACGTGTGGATTATTATGTTGTCGTATTTCAAAGTCAATAGCTTCTTCTTTTTCATTAATTGTTATGTTGTCAAACCTAATTTCTGGCCTTTGCACAATTGCATATAAACTACTCTTAGTCTTGTCAATAATTTCTTGGAATTCGGTGTCTGTCTTTATTGCGGTGAAATCAGAATTGCATAAAGGACTATATGCAAGAGTAAATTCAATAATTAATTCTTTTCTATCCATTTCTTTCATTTGAGATTGTCTGGTCGTAAATAAAGTTAATAATTGCAATATTGCCGAAAATATATTCATAAAGCAAAAATAAAACATATTAGCCGAGTAGAAGCAAAATTTACAAATAAATTAGATTTTTCATTCCAAAACCTTAAAAGTAGTTCTGCGATTCTGTTGATGTTGATCTTCCGTACACTTGGCACAATCGCAAGAAACAGCGGGTTGCGATTCGCCGTAACCTTTAGCGACTAAGCGTGCCGATGCAATACCGCGAGAAATAAGATATGCGACGGCGGCTTCGGCGCGTTTCTGACTCAAAGTCGAGTTGTAATCTTCGCGTCCGCGACAATCGGTGTGGCTGGAAAGTTGAATTTTTATTTGCGGATTTTCTGAAAGTGTTTGTGTTAATTGATCGAGTGTCGGCTTTGCATCGGCACGTATTGCCCATTTGTCGTAGTCGTAATAAATATTTTGCAAAACGATTTCGCGATTTTTATAAATTTTATCCAACACAATTTCTAATTCATATTTACCAATCGGATTGTTCGGGTCGCGGCTTAATCCTTTCGATGAAAAGCCGGCGGAACTATTCAAATAATTTTCTTTCGATGCCGTGAACTTGTAATCTGTCGCACTGTCTAATTCAATGGTTGCAACGCCTTCGTTATTAACATTTACTGATCTGTTTTTACCGTTCACAAAAATATTTATTGCCGACCCAAGCAAAGGTTTTCTGCCCAACACCGCACTATTCGGATTGTCGGCAGATGCTAAAATTTTTTCTAAAACATAAACATCGAGTATGTTTTTGTAAACGATGGTTGTAATTTTTGTTTTCGGCGTATCCGGTTTTAAAACTACCGGACGCGGCGGCGGTATACGTTGCTCAAAAGTATAAATATCATCACCGCCTTTTCCGCCGGTACGATTAGATGTGAAAAAACCTTTGGATAACACGCCATTAGTCGGGTTTTGGTTTTTGTCAATAATAAAACCAAAATCATCTGCGCCTGAATTTATAGGAGCCTTCATATTTTGCGGTTGCGTCCACGAACCGTCTTTGAGCCTGTATGCTTTAAAAATATCCCAACCACCCATACCGGTGTGATAATCTGAAGAGAAATACAAAGTGTCGCCGTCCGGAAACGGATAACCTTCGTTGCCGGTTGTATTAATCGTGCGATTTAATAATTTTGGTTCCGTGAAACCGTCTTTACCTTCCGTACAATAATAAATATCATAACCGCCCCAACCTTCCGGATCATTGGCAGCGAAATACAAAATTTTTCCGTCCGGCGTTACGCTCGGCGAAACGTAATTCACTTTATCTTTACAGAAAGGCAAAACTTCAGGTGTTGTCCAAGTATTATTGACGTGTGAACTGTAAAAAATTTTGTTGTACTGAATATCCGTTTCTTTTTC
>JAYTNA010000466.1:0-3143 GCA_043748865.1 Saprospiraceae bacterium | reverse complement strand
GCACATACAAATTCAATGTGGTTTTGCCCTCTTTTGTTGAAAAACAACTATTTTTTATTAAACAACCATAGCATACATTTTAAATCACTACCAAAAATTTTACAGATATTGCTGAAGAATATTTTTTGCTTTCATTGGCACGCGAGCAAGGCATTGAAGTAAAATATTATAAACACAACGTCCAACCGGATTTCGGTTCACTCATGCGTTTCAGTCGCATTCCGAATATGGATAATTTTATCCACTTGGCGGGCGACGGTAAAAGAAATACTTTTGCTTGCGAACAAGTTGAAATGCGTTTGCTGTACGAGTTTCCGGATTATCACAAACATATTTTGAGTGTGTTGTCATCCGAAAATGCCGACAATCCAATTTATGAAATTAAACCGGAACGCAGAGTGCAATTGAAAAGTATTTACGAATTTATGAACACTTGTGATGAAGAAAAATTTTTGTCCACACCGTTTATTTTATCCAAAACTTCAAAAGTATTGCAAGATGCCGCCGGTTTTAAAATGCGTTGGCGTGTACCGCAATCGGGCGAAATAAAAGAAGAAGTTTTTGGCGAATGGACGGGGCTATTGTATTATTTTTCCGAACCCCTGTGCGGCAATGACTTATTGGAAGTCTTATCTCAAAATGCCTCCATCATGCAAACGATGAATCAAGAAACTTTGAAAGAAAAAATTATTGATTTATTGTCGGAAAATTTGATGTACACGAGTATTATTGATTTCTCTACTCCGGCATAAATGTCGGAGTTAGTCAACAAAATAACTAATTCGCATGACTAACTCCGGCATAAATGCCGGAGTTTCACACAATAACAAACATTCATGCCCAAACTTATCACCGACCCGAACGATTTGAAATTTACGCAACGCGATGAAGTGATGTATATGCTCTGCAATCCGCCGTCGTGGTTGACGCGATACGGTGTTATGGCAGTAACGTTGTTTTTGGTTGTTATACTTGCGCTGTCTTATCTCATAAAATATCCGGACATTGTCACGTGTCGCGTCATTATCACCACCGAAAATCCGCCGATACATATTTTATCTAAAACGGGCGGGCGCGTGTCCGATATTTTGGTAAAAAATAATGATACCGTCAACGCCGGACAAATTTTAGCGGTAATGGAAAACACCGCCGATTGGCGTGATGTTTTAAAATTGGAAAAACAATTGGACAACGCGAATCCAGTCATTACGGAAAATTTAAAATTGAGTGCGCTTCAAAATATTTATTCCACTTACACGCAAAACATCAAAGACTATATTTATTTTCAAAAAAGCACCGGCGTGGCGGATAAAATCAATCATCTGGAACAACAAATAGAATCGCTGAAACAGTTGAACGATAATTTACTGCGACAAAAAGAAATTCAAACCCGCGAATTTGAATTATCGAAAAACGAACTTGAGCGACAAAAAAAATTAAACAGTGAAGGCGTAATTTCCGACAGCGATTTTGAAAAGTTCAACGCCGGTTTCCTGCAACAGCAAAGACAAATTCAAGCCGGCGAATCCGGTTTTTTTTCCAACGAAATGCAGATAAAACAAAACACGGCACAAATATCAGACCTCCGGCAAGATAAAAGCGATAACGAAAACACGAAAGAACTCACACTGATTGAAGATACGCGCCGTTTAAAAACCGGTATCGCTGAATGGAAACAAACATATTTAATTTTCGCGCCCATAGCCGGCAAAGTTTCCATGTCGAAAATTTGGCGCATTCAACAAACTGTCAACGTCGGTGAAGAAGTTTTTGCGATAGTACCGGAAAACAACAAAGGTGGCAGCAAAATAGTAAAAGCGACATTACCCATTGCCAATTTCGGTAAAGTTAAAATCGGTTTAACATCGAATATTCGCGTAGATGCGTATCCGTATCAACAATACGGAATGCTGGAAGGGCGCGTGCAAAACATTTCTCTGTTGCCGCAAACCAATAAAGACGGCGATACTTATTTGATTGAACTCCGGATAGACGACGCTTTGAAAACCAATTACGGAAAAATACTGCCCCTCAAACAAGAAATGCAAGGCAACGCGAACATCATCACGGAAGACCGTCGCGTTGTGTCGCGTTTGTTCGACAGGTTAAATGATTTGATGAAAAACAGATAACGCTTCGCACCTCCACTAATTTTTATAAAAAACCCTTAAATTATTTTATCTTTGCGGTACTTTTGCACAGTCGTAAATTCTTTCCTAATGTCCACTATTTTAATTAAAAACGCTAATGTTGTTAATCGCGGCGTTATTTCTACACGCGATGTACTGATACACAATACGCGCATCGAAAAAATAGGTGCGCAAATTTCGGCACACGCCGATATAGAAATAAATGCAGAAGGAAAATATCTTATGCCCGGTATTATTGACGATCAAGTCCATTTCAGAGAACCGGGACTTACACACAAAGCTAATATTTTTTCGGAATCACGTGCGGCAGTTGCCGGCGGCGTTACTTCTTTTATGGAAATGCCTAACGTGAATCCGCCAACAGTGACGCAGGAATTATTGCAAGCAAAATATGATATAGCGGCACGTACATCGTTGGCGAATTACAGTTTTTTCATGGGTGCGACGAACGACAATATCGAAGAAGTTTTGAAAACCAATCGGAAAAATGTGTGTGGTGTAAAAATTTTTATGGGCAGCAGTACGGGTAATATGCTCGTTGATGCACCGAGTACACTCGAAAAATTATTTTCAAAAGTTGATATGCTCATCGCCACGCATTGCGAAGACGAAGCAACGATTAAAATTTCAACGGAAACTATAAAAAAATATTTACATGATAATAATTTAGAAGCAATAGCAATGCTGCATCCTTATTTCAGAAACCGCGAAGCATGCTATACGTCGTCGTCGTTTGCGGTTGGTTTGGCAAAAAAATACAACACACGTTTGCACATCTTACACATCAGCACCGCTGAAGAACTGAGTCTATTTGAAAATAAAACACCACTTACCGAAAAGCGTATTACTTCAGAAGCCTGTATACCTCATCTTTTTTTCAACGATAGAGATTATCCGACACTCGGCAATTTGATTAAATGCAATCCGGCGATAAAATCATCAAATGATCAAAAAGCGATTTTAAAAGCGGTTTTTGACAATACGATTGATGTA
>JAYTNA010000465.1:0-4104 GCA_043748865.1 Saprospiraceae bacterium | reverse complement strand
GAAGTATGGACGGGCAAACGACTGTCTTCATTATTTAATTTTAGACTTAAAGCAGCGGTATTTTTAAACGATCCTGAATAAGACAGCAATAAAGTTCTGTCGTTAAAAGAATTATCTTGATTCCAAACGAGTGTATTGAGGGCAACGAATTCGTGTTTGGCAATAATGCCGGACTTCGGAACGATGTTATAGGATAATAGGCTTGTGTTTTGTTTGTAGCCGAGCCGATAAGTTTTATCGTAAAGCGCGTCGTAATTATTAATACGCTGAAAATAATCCATGCCGGTATAATAATTTGTGCCTACATCATCAAAATAGGTAAGTGCTTGCCAAGTATCGTTATGATACCAAATGCCGCCTTCATAAAAATCTCTTTGACTTGTAATATTCGGATGAAAAGAACGGTGCAACAACAACCAACCATCCCATTGATTATTTTTGGACGTTAAAGATAATTCACCTGAAAGTTCTCGGGTATAATCCGATTTGTGTTGCGGGTCTTCAAAACCTTGTTTGTTCAAGAAACCTAATTTGAAAAAATTTCTCCCTTTTATGACTTGTTGAATGGCACCGGCAAAATAGTTCTGTTGAGCTTGTTCGTCCGTGGCACCCGTTTGCATATCGAAAGCATTAATACGCAAATTTTTATTCAAATTACCGCTCAAACGTGCGCCGAATAAAATAGGCACGCGGTTAGCTGCGGAATCTAAACCAATGCGTCTCGAAAAAAACGGCCGCGATCCGAGGCTTCCTAATTCTGATAACACATCACTGTTTTCTAGAAAAAATGTGCGTTTTTCGGGATAAAAAATATTAAATCGCGTCAAGTTCGTCACTTGTTCATCTACATCTACTTGCGAAAAATCGGAATTAATCGTCGCGTCTAAATTTAATTGCGAGTTAAGCGACATTTTTACATCTAACCCGGGTCGTAAAACAGTTTCAGCTTTCGCGCCGGCTTCTTTTGAAATACCTGTGAGTAAATAAGGAATAAGTGTTGCGCCGGCTTTTTCTACGGGCGGCGGCGCATCCCAATTCAATGCGCCGAGATAAAAAATACTTTGACTCTCAAACTGCAAAGGCACACGCGCCCATGTGTGAAATTTGCCGTGTTTAATATCGTTACGCACGAAATTTATCCCCCATTTAGTTTTTCCGGCTTCGTATCTCAACGATTTGAACGGAATCGCCATTTCTACCGTCCATCTATCCGCATACTGTTTCACTTCTGCATACCATTTAGTATCCCATGACCAAGCCGGATCGCCGAAAAACTGAATCGTTGTTTCACTTTGAACACCCAACGGACTCACGCCGAATAAATAGCCGTTTGATTTTTGATTAATCGGATCTAAAACGACACCAATCGCGTCACTGTCAAAATAACTCACATCGCGTTTCAATGTCGGAACGATGTGGTGCGTTGATGAATCATAGCAGATAATACCGAAATACAAATTATGGTCATCGTAAGTAATACGCACTTCTGTTTTAGTCGTCGCACGTGTTTTATTGTCCGGATATTTTTCCCAAAAATCTTTTGCAACGGCGGCATCTTGCCAATCTTGGTCGTCTAAAATACCGTCTAATTTTATGGCGGCTTTTGCTTTTTTAATACTGATTTTAAAATCTATTTGGTTGGTGAGTTGTTGCCCGAGCGAATCTTTTTGAGCGAAACTCCAAAAAGGAAATAGCAGCAGTAAAATGTATTTAAACATTGGTTGTAGTTTTTCGAGCAATTTATTTTATAAAATTCAATACAAAGATATTAAATTTTAAACCACATAGGCACATAGTTGACATAGGGTGTATAGTTTTTTTTCAATTTTCCATTATTTTAAATCATTCCCAAAAGCAAATATCCGTTGAGTGCTATAATGATTGCGGCAACGCACCATGCCGAAATTTTCATTAAACCGGAATTGACAAACACGCCCATTTTATTTTTATCGCTCGTGAATAAAACGAGTGGTACAACCGCAAAACTTAATTGCATAGAAATTACGACTTGACTTAAAACCAATAAATCGGATGTGCCTTTCTCGCCGCGCCATAAAATAACGAACAAAGCCGGAACAACTGCTAAAGAGCGCGTCAGCAACCGGCGTAACCATGCCGCCATTTTTAAATTTAGAAAACCTTCCATGATAATTTGTCCGCTAATTGTGCCGGTGAGCGTTGAATTTTGTCCGGCAGCCAATAAAGCAATCGCAAACAAAGTACTCGACAAAGTAGCTGTTTTTAAAATCGGATCAAGCAGGTGATAAGCGTCGGAAATATCTGCAATGTCGTGATAACCGTTTTTGTGAAACGTTGCCGCCGCCAAAATTAAAATAAAAGCATTGATGAAAAAAGCTAAAACTAAAGAGACGGTCGAATCAATGGAAGCAAAAAGAATCGCTTTGCGTTTGCCTTCCGAGCTGCGACTGTATTGTCGCGTTTGAACTATACTCGAATGAAGATACAAATTGTGCGGCATCACGGTGGCACCGAGAATACCGATGGCTAAATAAAGTAAATCGTGATTGGTAAAAATTTCTTTTCTTGGCACAAGCGCAGAAAAAACTTCGCGCCACGCGGGTTGAGACATCAGTATTTCGTAACCGAAACAAAGAAAAATTATAAAAATAAGTGCGCCAACAAACGCTTCGATATATCGAAATGCTTTGGATTGTAAATACAGAATGATAAACACATCAAGCAAAGTTACCAAAACGCCCAGCCAATAAGGCATTCCGAATAATAAATTCAGTGCAATGGCAGCTCCTAAAACTTCTGCCAAATCACAGGCGATGATGGCAATTTCTGCAACAATGAAAAGTGCGATTGATACGGGGCGTGAATAATAAGTGCGACATGCTTGCGCCAAATCGCGCTCAATTACTATACCGAGTTTTAAAGATAAATATTGAAGCAGTATGGCAAAAAAATTGGAAAATAAAATGACGGAGAGCAAAGTGTAACCGTATTTTGAACCGCCTGCAATGTCGGTTGCCCAATTACCGGGATCCATGTAACCGACAGCGATCATTAAGCCCGGACCGAAAAATGCGAAGGCTTTTTTCAGAAAGTTTTTTGTATCCGGTACCGCAACACTGCTAAATACTTCCGGTAATGAAGGCAATAGTTGCCAATCGAGCACAATTTCTTTTTTTTGATTTACTATTTTTTGTTCGTGCATGGTGATGGTCAGTTAGTCGGTTAGTCAGTTGGTCGGTTAGTCGGTTAGCTTTTTTTGACTAACCGACCAACCGACTAACTGACTAAACCCACAAATATATTTTTATTCACATCGCGGCTTATTTGCATTGGCGTAACTGCATCATTAATTTTAATTGTTTGCGAACCATCGAATGGAAAAACTTCAACAACGGTGAGTTCAACGCCGAGGCCAAAACCAATTCGACTCAAATGTTGTAAAAACGCTGACGAATTTTCACAAACACCGACAATGATGCCGCTTTCACCAACTTGTAAAGTATTGAGTAATTGTTGTTCGCGGCGTGTATAAACGCCATTTTTATCCGGAATTGGATCGCCGTGCGGATCAAAATGCGGGTAATTTAAAAAACTGTCTAACCGTTCCGATAAATCTTCGCTGCGAATGTGTTCGAGTTGTTCCGCCATATCATGACATTCATCCCAACCGTAACCGAGTTTTTCGCACAAAAAAACTTCCCACAATCGGTGTTTGCGTATGAGTGTGCGGGCGGTGCGCAAACCTTCATCTGTCAAAGTAACGCCGTGATATTTTTCGTAATTAACGATTTTTTTTTCCGACAATTTTTTCAACATATCTGTTACCGATGCGGTCGTCGTGTTTATCGCAACAGAAATTTCGGTGGTTTGTGCGGCGCAATTGTTCGTCTCACCGATTTTATAAATAGCTTTCAGATAATTTTCTTCTGCGTGTGTTAGCATTTTTTATTTTTATTACACGCAAAGTTAATAATAATCTAAAAGAAAATTTCAAAAAAATCAAAAATAAATTTAGGCGTGTCTAAATTTATTTTTGATTTTAATTATTTACTTCTTATTTTAAAGAAAAAAAATACTTCGTATCTGTTTAGCGCAATTGATAGAACCGCGAAAGCGGTTCAATAT
>JAYTNA010000464.1:0-12924 GCA_043748865.1 Saprospiraceae bacterium | reverse complement strand
TCCCAAACATTGCCGGACATATCGTACAATCCAAATGCGTTGGGTGTTTTGCCACCAACCAGATGCGTCTTGCTATCACTGTTATCTTTATACCAAGCTGCATCATCTATATCCGCAGCACCCGAATAAATATTGTTTACACCGCCGCGTGCGGCATATTCCCATTCGGCTTCGGTAGGCAACCGATATTTCTTTCCGGTTTTTTCACTCAACCAAGTACAATAAGCTTTTGCGTCATTCCAACTCACGTTTATAACCGGTCGCGTACCGCGTCCCCAGCCTTCGTCGGCGGGCTTTTCTCTATTGGTGGCGTCGCAAAATTTATCGTATTCATTAAACGTGACTTCATATTTGCCTATATTAAAATTATTCACGCGCACAGTATGCACCGGTTTTTCGTAAGAGGTGGCATCTTTATCAGAACCACCCATTTCAAATGTACCGCCTTGAACAAAAACCATTTTAGGTTCAAAATCAAAATTTCTTATTATTGAAGGTAATGAATTAGTCTCTATCGGTTTACTAATTTCAATATTTTTCGTTGGTTCCGCTACCGATACCTGCTGTGTATAATAAGTTTGCGTACCTTTTGATTGATTCATTGCAATTAAAACAAAAAATAAAACTACTACACTTGAAATTAAAAGTACTCCTCCTATACCAATTCCCTTATCGCTTTTAGTCGCATTTTGTTGTTTAATATTATTACCATTCCATTGCGAAGTGTAAGTTTTAGTTTCGGGTTGTTTTTTTTCAGTTTTAGTAGCTTCCGCTGCTTGTTGCGCTTTAAACGCTTGTTCGCGTCTCTCTTTTTCAGTTCTAACACGTTCAGCTTCTTGTTGTGCTTTAAATGCTTGTTCCCGTTTTTCTTTTTCAAAACGCAAACGTTCTTCTTCGAAAGCACGACGTTGTTTGGCTAAATCTTCTTCGCGTTTTTTAGTTTCAGCGTCGTTAGAAGTTGAATTTGCCCTTCTACTTTGATTGAAGTTTTGGAATTGATAATCATAGGCTTTTCTTTTTTCAGGATCGGAAAGCACATCGTTGGCTTCGTTCACATCTTTAAATCTGTCTTCAAAAAATTTATCACCCTTATTCATATCCGGATGAAATTTTAAAGACAGTTTTCTAAACGCATCTCTAATCTCTTTAAGTGAAGCATTCGGAGTTAAACCAAGAATGTAATAGTAATCTTTCATTGCAATTTTTGTTTAGAAGTTAGATTTTAAAAATTTACAAACATCAAAAGGTTTTTGCTTTTTCGCAAATTAAATCGAAGATTGTACGATCGGTAAACCACGCGACCGCCAAATCAATTTCCATCTTTGCAGCCGACAACCGCGTTTGTATTTGTTCACGGATATTTTCAAAATAAGCTTGGGTTTCCATAAT
Source organism: Saprospiraceae bacterium (assembly GCA_043748865.1). Classification (GTDB taxonomy): domain Bacteria; phylum Bacteroidota; class Bacteroidia; order Chitinophagales; family Saprospiraceae; genus JAAFJT01. The sequence goes on along the minus strand of JAYTNA010000464.1, from coordinate 11,535 downwards.
TTAGTTTTAGCGTTACAAATATAATTGTTTTATTTATTTATTTGTAAATCGAAAAAAATATTTTGTTGTCACAAGTTTATTTGATTGTGCATTTTCTTCAAACTGATTATCTTTGTAGCGATAAAATTCAGTAAAATGGAAAATAATATTAGCCGAATTACAAAACAAATCGAGTTCTTAACACCTGACAACTTAGATACGCTCAAGTTGTTCGTTGAATTGCTTATTAATAAGCAAAAAGAAAAGAGGAAACCTCAGAGAAAAAATCTTAAAACTCACAAGCCGGATGCGACTTTAGCAATGAGTGACGATAGCAGTAATCCATATCTTAAAAATCTACCTATAAGTTTTGCAAAAGAACCTGATTTCATGTCCTTAGCAGGTATTTGGAAAGATAAAAATATAACCATAGAAGAACTACGAAAAACTGCTTGGGGAGATTGAATGTAAATCAATATCATAAAATAAAAAAAAATACGCACAAATGAAATCAATCATCGTGCGTATTTTTTTTTAGTTGGTTGGTTAGTTAGTTGGATAGTTAGTTAGTTGATTTAAAAAACTAACTAACTAACCAACCAATTAACTATTTTCTAATCAAACTTCACATCTAAAGCTAAACCGCGTAACTCATGTACCAATACGTTGAATGATTCAGGAATATTCGGTTCAGGTAAGTTATCACCTTTAACGATCGCTTCATAAGCTTTTGCGCGACCGCTGATATCATCAGATTTAATTGTCAAAAGTTCTTGCAAAATATTGGCAGCACCGTAAGCTTCCAAAGCCCACACCTCCATCTCACCGAAACGTTGACCACCGAATTGCGCTTTACCACCCAAAGGTTGTTGCGTAATGAGTGAGTAAGGTCCGATTGAACGTGCGTGGAGTTTGTCGTCCACCATGTGCGAAAGTTTCAAAATATAAATGATACCAACCGTAGCTTTTTGGTGGAAACGATCACCCGTTTCTCCGTCTTGCAAATAAGTTTGACCCAATTCCGGTAAACCTGCTTTTACCATCCATTCGCCAATCTCTTCCAATTTTGCACCATCGAAAATAGGTGTTGCGAATTTTACACCGAGACGTTCACCTGCCCAACCCAAAACGGTTTCAAAAATTTGTCCTAAGTTCATACGTGATGGTACACCCAACGGATTCAAAACAACATCAACCGGCGTTCCGTCTTCCAAGAAAGGCATATCTTCAACGCGCACGATGCGCGATACGATACCTTTATTTCCGTGACGACCCGCTAATTTATCACCTACTTTTAGTTTACGTTTTTTAGCGAGATATACTTTCGCTAATTTTAAAACACCGGCAGGTAACTCATCACCGATAGAAATATTGAATTTTTCGCGTTTGTAGCGACCTAATTCTTCGTTGACTTTGATGCTGTAATTGTGCAACAAACGTGAAATCAAAGAGTTAATATGCGCGTCATTTGTCCAATTCAGATAATCAATTTCATCGTAATCCACTTCTTTCAAAATTGCCGGCGTATAAACTGTGCCTTTCGCAATTTTCATTTCGCCGTAAATAGATTTGACACCTTCCGCTTTTTTATCTTTAACAAGTTGTTGCAATTTATCAATCAAAATTGTTTTCAACTCATTTAAAGCAACGGCGTGTTCGCTGTCTAGTTGAGCAATATCGGAATCGCCTTGTTCTTTTTGATCTTTATTCTTTTTGGCACGCGCGAAAATTTGTTTATCCACGATGATACCTTCCGTTCCCGGAGGTGCTTTCATGGATGCGTCTTTAACATCGCCGGCTTTATCACCGAAAATGGCACGCAACAATTTTTCTTCCGGTGTCGGATCCGATTCACCTTTAGGCGTAATTTTTCCGATAAGAATATCATTTTCTTTTACCCATGCACCGATGCGAATAACACCATTTTCATCTAAATCTTTCGTCGCATCTTCCGATACGTTCGGAATATCGTTCGTGAGTTCTTCTTCGCCGAGTTTTGTGTCGCGCACGTCCATTTCAAAATGTTCGATGTGCAACGAAGTGAAAACGTCTTCTTGAACAATGCGTTCAGAAATTACGATGGCATCTTCAAAATTATAACCTTTCCAAGGCATAAACGCTACTTTCAAGTTTTGTCCGAGTGCCAACTCACCTTTTTCAGTCGCATAACCGTCGCATAAAATTTGTCCTTTCACAACGCGATCACCTTTGCGCACAATTGGTTTCAAGTTGATACAAGTTTCTTGATTGGTACGCAAAAACTTAGTCAAGTTATAAGTTTTTCTGTCGTCTTCAAAAGATACCAATTGATCTTCTGCACTGCGGTCGTAACGAATAACGATTTGCGTAGCATCCACATATTCAACAACACCGTCGCCTTCCGCATTGAACAACATACGCGAGTCACGTGCTACTTTTCCTTCCAAACCTGTACCGACAATCGGCGCACGCGGACGTAAAAGCGGAACAGCTTGACGTTGCATATTTGAACCCATCAAAGCACGATTCGCATCATCATTTTCCAAGAACGGAATGAGAGAAGCCGACACGCCGACAATTTGATTCGGCGCAACGTCCATGTATTCTAAATCTTCGGGCGTAAACATTGGGAACTCACCGTGTTCACGTCCTTTCAATTGTTTATCTGAAAATTCGCCTGTTTTTTGATTAATTGCAGAGTTCGCTTGCGCGATACGCTTATAATCTTCCATTTCAGCCGATAAGTATTCAATATTTTCTGTCGCTTTTGAATTATCTACTCTGCGATAAGGCGTTTCTAAGAAACCCATTTTATTTATTTTCGCATGAACACACAAAGTAGAAATCAAACCGATATTCGGTCCTTCCGGTGTTTCAATCGTACACAAACGTCCGTAATGCGAATAATGCACGTCACGCACCTCGAATCCCGCACGCTCACGACTTAAACCGCCAGGTCCGAGTGCAGAGATACGGCGTTTGTGCGTAATTTCCGACAACGGATTTGTTTGATCTAAGAATTGCGACAATTGACTTGTTCCGAAGAATGAATTGATAACCGAACTTAAAGTTCTGGCATTAATCATATCCACAGGTGTGAAAACTTCGTTGTCACGCACGTTCATACGTTCGCGAATATTACGCGCCATACGTGCCAAACCTACACCGAACTGCGCATATAATTGTTCACCCACTGAACGTACACGGCGATTTGCTAAGTGATCAATATCGTCAATTTCAGCATGGTCATTAATCAACTGCACAATATAACGCACGATATTGATGATGTCTTCTTTGGTTAAAACCAAAGTTTCCATGCTCAACGTCAATCCGAGTTTGCGATTAATTTTATAACGACCTACTTCACCGAGATTGTAACGTTTGTCGCTGAAAAATAATTTGTCAATGATACCACGCGCAGTTTCATCATCCGGTGGATCAGTGCCACGCAATTGTTTGTAGATGTGATTGACAGCTTCAATTTCCGATGAGGACGGATCTTTTGCAAGTGTATTATAAATGATTGAATAATCATCTTCCACATCTTCTTTTTGTAAAATGATGCTGTCAACCTCACTTTCCAAAATTTGCTCGATATTTTCTTCGTCCAAAACAACATCACGTTCCAAAATAACTTCGTTACGATCAATTGTTACTACCTCGCCTGTATCTTCATCCACGAAATCTTCTTGCCAAATACGCAAAATACGCGCACCTAATTTTCTGCCCACATGATTGGTTAAAGTTTGTCTGTCCGCTTTAACTTCTTCTGCCAAACCAAACAAATCTAAAATAGATCTGTCCGAGTCAAAACCAATTGCACGCAATAAAGTTGTTACCGGAAATTTTTTCTTGCGATCAATATAAGCGTACATGACATTGTTTATGTCCGTCGCAAATTCCATCCATGCTCCTTTAAAAGGAATAACGCGCGCCGAATAAATTTTTGTACCATTCGGGTGATAATTTTGTCCGAAAAACACGCCCGGCGAACGGTGTAATTGCGAAACAATTACGCGCTCTGCACCATTGATAACAAAGGTACCTTTCGGTGTCATGTACGGAATATTTCCGAGAAACACATCTTGAACGATGGTTTCAAAATCAACGTGTTCCGCGTCATTACAACTCATGCGCAATTTAGCTTTAAGCGGCACGGAATATGTAAGACCACGATAGATACACTCTTCGATGCTGTAACGGGGCGGGTCAACGAAATAATCTAAAAACTCCAACACAAAAATGTTTCGCGCATCCGTTACGGGAAAATTTTCTTGAAAGCATTTGAATAAGCCTTCATTGGTACGGTTTTCCGGTGTTGTTTCCAACTGGAAAAATTCTTGGAATGATTTCACTTGAATTTCCAACAAATCCGGGCTTTCATACGCCAATTTGATTTTGCCGAAATTCACGCGCCTCAATTCTGAATGTAATACACTGTCAACAGCCATATAGGGTACCGGTTTATTTTAATTAAGAGTTAAAAATTAAAAATTAATAATTTACTCTTTTGTATTTTTTAATTCTTAATTCTTAATTCTTAATTCTTAATTTTTAATTAATAGAAAATGCGCTCTCGTTAGTGCAATTGAATTGTAAAATCGAGAACGGATATATTTGGCACAGACTTAATTTTTTGTAAAAATTATGAGAATTTATATAAAAATACTTTTCAAAAACAGGGATTTTTGAACAAGCCTGCAAAAGTAATACTTTTCAATGAATTAATCAAATTTTTTTAAATTTATTTTGTTGTTTGTTAACGGTTATCGGTTATTCGTTATTCCGTTATTTGTCTTAACTTTGAGCCGCTAATTAAATAACTGATAACCGATAAAAAAAATGCAATCTTTCTACGAAAAACTTTTGCGCTTTACATTGCGGCGCATGAACATTGACAATACCGCAAAAATTTCATATAACGGTGAAGCATTCGTGCTCAATTATTTGAAACAGAATTCGAGCTCAAACGGTTCAAAAAAAATTATTTTCGACGTCGGAGCTAATGTCGGCACTTATATAAAAAGTATTGGAAAAAAATTCGGTGGTGATGTTGAGATTCACGCTTTTGAACCTTCAGCGGTGACGTTTAAACAACTTTCGGAAAATATCGGCATTCAGAAAAATATTAAACTCAATCATTTTGGGTTGAGTAATGTCGAAGAAGAGAAACTAATTTATTACGACCATGAAAAATCCGGTCTCACTTCACTTTATCAACGACAATTAGATCATTATGGTGTCCGGATGAATATGTCTGAAAACATACGTTTGGAAACACTTGATGCCTATTGTCAATCAAATAATATTTCGACTGTTTTTTTATTAAAAATTGATGTAGAAGGTCACGAACTAGGTGTATTGCAAGGCGCAAAAAATATGCTCGCCGAAAAAAAAATACAAGCCATTCAGTTTGAATTTGGCGGCACAAATATTGATGCGCGTACATACTTCAAAGATTTTTATTTACTTTTGAAAGATAATTATACAATTTATAGAATCCTTCAAAATGGTTTGTATGAGATAAAAAAATACAACGAATTGCACGAAATATTTTTATACACGAATTTTCTCGCTGTTGCACGTTGATTTAGTCATTATCCATAACTTAATAACCATTCATTATGTCTTTTTTTCTCAACGTTCACGCTGTCAGTAAATTTTTAGGTTTTGACCCAAAAGTAACCGTTAAAAACGTTTCCGGTTTGGGTTGGTTTATTAGCGATTATCGAAAAATGAAAGCGCAACTCAAAAACAATACTGATTTCAAAAAATTCAAATTATACGCAATTACTTGGGATAAAAACGATAACGGCGGTTCTGCTAAGGGACATTATTTTCATCAAGATTTGCTCGTTGCACAAAAAATTTTCAAACAAAATCCAGGAAAACACGTAGATGTCGGTTCTCGTATAGATGGTTTTGTTGCGCACGTGGCTGCGTTCAGAGAAATTGAAGTATTCGATATTCGCCCGATTGAAAGTACAGTTCAGAATATGCGTTTCGTACAATGTGATTTTATGAATGTAGATACCTATTTGAAAAACTATGCAGACTCTCTTTCTTGTTTACACGTTATCGAGCATTTTGGTTTGGGCAGATACGGCGACCCGATTGATATGGATGGACATTTAAAAGGTTTAGATGGCATTTATTCTGTTTTAAAATGCGGGGGGAAATTTTATTTGTCAACGCCTATTGGTGCGCAACGCATGGAATTTAATGGGCAGCGTGTTTTTAATGTGTCTTACTTGCTCAATTTATTCAAAGATAAATATACAATTGACAGTTTTTCTTTCGTTGATGACAAAGGCGATTTGCATACAGATGAAAAATTATCGGTGGAAAATGTATTGAGTAATTTTAATTGCCGGTACGGTTGCGGCATTTTTGAAATGACGAAGAAATAATTACCTATACTTTAATACTCAAATCATTTATAAAAATGAAGCATCTTGTTACAAAAATATTAGGCAAATATACTACTTTGCGATTAACTGACATTAAAAGAAAATACTCGCCGAGCGCGAAAAACAAAATATTTTTGAAAGAAGAAGCGGAATACAACGAGAACAGAAAAAAATTTTATGGTTCTATCATTAACAAAAATGATTTGTGTTTCGATGTCGGAGCCAATGTCGGCAACAGAATTGCGCCGCTTTTGGAAATCGGCGCAAAAGTTGTGGCAGTTGAACCGCAAGATCATTGCGTAAAGTTTTTAAAATATAAATTCGGAGATACAATAACCATCATCAATAAAGGATTAGGTGAAGCCGAATCGGTAAAAGATTTTTACATTTCCAATTTATCGGTGCTGTCTTCTTTTTCCGAAGATTGGATAACTTCGGTAAAAAACACGCGCTTCAAGGCTTACAATTGGAATAAAGTTGTGAAGGTGGAAATGACAACACTGGATAAGATCATAGAAAAATACGGCAAACCGGCTTTCATTAAAATTGATGTAGAAGGTTACGAAGTCGAAGTTTTAAAAGGTTTGACACAGCCGGTTAAAATGATTAGTTTTGAATACACGGTGCCGGAACAAACCGTCAAAGCCATTCAATGTCTTGAATTGATCAATAAATTCAACAAAAACATAGAATGTAATTACAGCGTGGGAGAAAGTATGATTTATGAATCTGCTCAATGGTTAAACTTTGACGCAATGAAACGGCACGTAGAAACGGATAGCTTTTTAAAAACTCATTTCGGAGATATTTATGTCAGAACTAAAAGCTAAAAACTAAAAATGACTTTTAATCTTACCGATAATTAAAAAATAATTTGTACATTGTTTGTATCAAATTATGAGTTACGATTTTATATTGTAATATTAATAAATCCAAAATCGTAAATCTAAAATCCAAAATCGTATAAATGGGTGTCATCAAACGGCAAGGTATTAAACACAGTCTTGTCACCTATTTGGGTGTTATTATCGGCGGCATCAGCTCAATTTTTATTTACCCGCTTATCAATCAAGGCGATTTAGGCATTATTCAGTTTGTACTCAATACTTCAGTTTTATTGGTTACGTTTGCCGGATTTAGTACGTCAGCAATGGCAGTGCATTTTTTTCCGATTTTTAAAAATGAAGAGAAAAAGCACAATGGGTTTTTATTTTTGCTCATCTTATTTACGTTTATTGCAAGTTGTATATTTTTTTTAGGTATCTACTTTAATCAGCATTTTGGTGTTATTAAAACGAATGTCCGATTTAATCAAACCTTACCTTTTCTCCTGCTTTTCACAAGCCTCAATTCTTTTATTATTTTATTAATCGGTTACACTTCCGTATTCAGTCGAATTGTCCTGCCGGGTATTTTTTATAATATACTCATCAAAATCGCTCAGCCTTTGCTCATTTTTTTAATGGCAAAAAAACTACTTGACCTGACTGGTGCTTTAACAGGATTAGGAATTGCGCTTGTTATTTCTCTCATTTCGCTTGTACTTTATACCAACTACTTAAAACAATTTCATTGGCGACCGCAATTCGGTTTTATCACACCGACTTTAATAAAAAGTATGCTGAGTTATGGCGGATTTAGTATTTTAGTAGGTTTGGGTAGTTTAGTATCGGGAAAAATTGATCAGTTTTTTATTCCGAATATGCTTGGGTATGCGGCATTACCAATTTTCAATTTCGGTATGTTCATTTCGGAAGCGATTGATATTCCGCGCAAAGCATTTTCAGGTATTGCTGCGCCTTTGATTTCCGATTCGATGAAAAAAGAAAACTACGCGCACGTCGAAGAAATTTATAAAAAAAGTAGTTTGATTCAATTTATTGCCGGCTTATATTTATTGGTTGGTGTGTGGGTATGCGCTGATAATTTATTTCAATTGATGCCTAAAAACGGCGACTTGTATCAAACAGGCAAGTACGTCATTTTAATTCTCGGAATTTCGCGCTTAGTAGATATGGCAACGGGATTGAACATTGAAATTATTGCTTACTCGAAATACTATCGGTTCAATTTTTTTTCACTTTCAGTTTTAGCCGTTTTAACGATTGTTTTGAATTTAATTTTAATTCCGAAATTTGGCATTATCGGTTCTGCTTTGGCAACACTCACTTCCATTACAATCGTCAATATTTGGCGGTTGTTTTATATCAAAAGTAAAATAAACATCCATCCTTTAGATACTAAAATGTTGACGGCTTTAATTATAGCGCTGATAACTTGGGCGACTGCTTATTTTTTACCGAGTCTCTCCCACCCAATTTTAAATATTTTGTGGAAAGGTACAATCGTTACCATTCTTTTCAGTGTGATGATTATACGGGCGCAACTTTCGCCGGATATAAACCAAATGTGGCGGGGTGTTTTAACGTCTTTGAAATTTTAAATCTGACAGGATTAAAGATTTATAAGCTCGTAATCTAATGCAGTTTGTATAATAGACCACACCAAACCTGCATAAGTATGCTTCGATAAACGTAAAATCGCACCGATAGAAGTAAAATCTTCATCTTCCGAAATACCGCATTGTGCGTTTACTTCTAAAACGTAAATTTTACAGGTATTTTCATCCATGCGCAAATCCACACGCCCGTAACCGGTACCGCCTACAGAAGCATAAGCCTCCCAACTAATTTTTTTTATTTTTTTGATGAGTGTTTTTTCCGGAGTTTCGTATTGATACAAATAAGCATCTTCAATTTCTTTTTCATTATCGTAAAATTCCCAAAGCCGGTCGAAAGATAAAAACTGTTCGTTTTTTGATAAAGATTTATGAAAAACGCGCTCTACGGGTTTGTAAACTATTGCTTTTTTTCGATTCGTGCAATTGCCTACAATCATTGTAGTAAACTCTCTGCCGGCAATAAATTTTTCGGCGAAAGCACCATCAACGAGGAGATTCCAAGAGTGATAACCTTTTTTTAAAACTTCAAATTGTTCTTTCAGTTCCGAAAAATCATGAACAACCGATTTTGTAGAAATACCCATACTACCGCCGGATACTGCGGGTTTTAAAATTAAAGGAAAATCTTCGGACGATAGACTTACGGATTCTAGACTTTTTTTTCCATCGTCAGTAAGTCCAAAATCAGTAAATGTATCATCTATTACAAACCATGTTGCCGTCGGAATATTTTTTTCATCAAACAATTTTTTCATAGGGATTTTCGATGTTGTTACATCGAAAAAATAATCGTTGGCTCCGGTGTAAATTAATTTTTTTTCTTCTAAAAAACGAATAACAGAAATACCGGCACATTCATTTACCTCATCACCATCACACAAATTGAAAAAGAGTGGTTGTTTTTTTTGAGATTTTTCTACGATTGAATTTATGGTAGCTTCAAAGTTTTTTAAAGTAACCTGAGTCCATTCCCATTCGATGCGCAATTTTTTAAAAACGCGCTCATACTCTTTGATACTTTGTGTGAAATCGTAATAGTATTTTAAATTCTCGTCGTCCGTTTCTAAAAAGGGTGCGAGAACAAATACTTTGTAATGCGCTGCAAAGTGCGTTAAAGTCATCAACGATTTTAGATTTACGATTTTAATATTTTGCCAATGTCACTAATACTCTAAAATCCAAAATCAATTAGGCATTCTAAATAAAGGTCGTGCGACACTTGAAGAAGCTAACCAAGGAATAGAGGCTAAAATAATCAGCAATCCGATACAGTAATATATTGCCATAAGCGTAAATTTTTTGCGCTCCGATTTTGCTATATAAGATTTGTAATAACCAAAAGTAATTACAGCTAAAGCTAAAATCATGGCGGCAGCGTGTTCAATACTCCAAAAGCGCAAAACTTTATCAGACATCGCCTCTTTGGGATGCGCCCAAAATATTTCTACCGCAGGACTAATCAAATAAAGCCATAAACCCAAAGTTAATTGCAAGTAACAAGCGATAAGTGCTATTAAACGTATTTGTAAGTGCCGTTCAGAGAAACGCATCTTATTTAATCTACCTTGAATGCCCGTGTAAATAGCAAACAACAAAGTACCCAACACAATCCAACGAAACCACGAGTGTGCTATTAATGCTATAAAATAGAAAACTTCCATTATTAAAATTTTGATTTAGATTTGGGTGCAAGGTAGAATAAAAAAATAAAATCACAAAAGAAACACTTGCTATTCAATTTTATTTTGAATAAACCGGTCTACTGCTTTAACTAATTGGAAAAATAAAAATCTTGTTGTAATTTTACGGTTCTATTAAAAGTATTTACAACCAATTAATCTATTATCAGGCATGGGAAGTCCGACAGGCTTTATGAAATATACACGTGATTTGCCGAAAACGCGTCCGGTTGCAGAAAGATTAAATGACTATAAGGAACTTTACGAACCGTTTGCGGAAGAAAAAACCAACGCACAAGCAGCACGTTGTATGGATTGCGGTGTACCATTTTGCCACAACGGTTGTCCGCTCGGCAATATTATTCCCGAATTTAACGATGCTGTTTATAAAAAAGATTGGCAATCGGCGTATGAAATTTTGAGTGAGACAAATAATTTTCCGGAATTTACCGGACGTATTTGTCCGGCGCCTTGCGAATCTGCTTGCGTTTTGGGTATTAATCAATTGCCGGTAGCGATAGAGTTTATCGAAAAATCAATTATAGAAGAAGCCTTTAAGCGTGGATATGTACAACCGACAATTGCTAAAAAAACAGGAAAAAAAGTAGCAGTAGTCGGTTCCGGTCCGGCAGGATTAGCTGCGGCAGCGCAACTTAGCAAAGCGGGTCATGGTGTTACCGTTTTTGAGCGCAATACGCGCATTGGCGGATTACTGCGTTACGGTATTCCGGATTTTAAAATGGAAAAGTGGATAATCGACCGTCGCATGGAAGTGATGGAAAAATCCGGTGTAAAATTTCGAGTTAATGCTAATGTCGGCGTAAACATTGATACCAAAGAATTGCTTGGAAATTTTGATGCCATTGTTTTGACGGGCGGCTCAACTGTTCCAAGAGATTTGCCGATTCCGGGACGCGATTTGAAAGGTGTTTACTTCGCGATGCAGTTTTTGGATCAGAATAATAAACGTGTTGCAGGAGATGAAGAACCGGAAGAAAAAATTATTGCTAAAGGAAAAAATGTTGTG
>JAYTNA010000463.1:0-4790 GCA_043748865.1 Saprospiraceae bacterium | reverse complement strand
AGCACCTTTACCAAATTGCCAATGCCATTTCGAAATTTTTCCGAGCGCGAAAGTAGATGCGTCTGTATAAGTTATCGCTTCACCCAAACAAAGTGTTTTGTCGGGTTTACTGAAATTTATTTTGGCTACCGGACCAAGTAGTGTACCGGAACCACCAAATTCTATGGCGAAACCACCTTTCCTACCTTGGTAATTATTTATACCGAGTGCATAACTATGCCCCGCCACCATATCTAAAGGTTTTAAAAAATTGGTGTGCACTACATTCCCTGCACATCCGCCATCTTCAGAAATAGCTGTTTCACCGTCGCGTAAACCTGTAGAACCACTGCAACGTTGTGCATTTGTTCGAGTTGCACCTATTGTCACGTATGGACCGCCGGCTTCGCAACGTAATAGTTGTTTTCCGGCACAAGGTCCGGATGTACCGTTTGGTAACTCATAAACAGCAAAATCAATATCATCGCCTAATTGAATAGCTCCGCTGCCGCCAACAATATCTCCCAAAAAATTTGGCGTAATCTTGAAAGTTAAAGTACCTGATTTATCACAAGTCCACTTCAACCAAACAGATGCGTCTTCTCCATTTGTTGTAGCATCCGGATGTACGCACGGCGCATCATTCAATTCAGTGGGATCTTTTCCCGGACCGGAAAAACTTTCAACAGAAAAAGGAGATTTATCACATAACACAGTTCCTGTCGGACAGTCTGCATCAATATGAGAAGGCGGATTATAATTTTTTATGCATAATTGAAAATTACCTGTTGTATTATTAGCACCTTGAACACGGAGTAAGTACGTTTCTCCAACGATTAAACCGCCGCGTGTTAAATCAATTGTAGGTGCGCCGACTCCATTGCAACCTAATTCAGATAAAGTGCCGCCACAAGTACCGTAGTATAAAGATGTTTCAGGATTTTTAAGCGGATTGGTATTACCGTAGGGTGTTACATTTATGGTTGCTTCACCGCCCACAGCAATAAACGAAAACCAAACATCTTTACCTTTACTTGTATAGCACGTAGCGGCATCATAAGCACCAACGGTTGCATTTATGTTTGTGTAAGTTCCGCAAAAATTATGGGCATCCTGAATATGCAATGCTGTTTCGCAATCGTCATTTGCCGGCACTTGAGCAGATAATTGGGTTGAAAAAAAAAGAAAAGAAGAAAAAATAAGATAAAAAAAATAGGGCTGCCTCATTGTATCAGTTTTCTAGAAGTAGAAATTTAGAATGTATTTTTAAATTTTTTACAGTTTAAGTTGCAGCGCATTGCTTTTATCAAATGAACAGTTTGTAATAAACAATGAATAATAATTTTTAGATTAAAGTTTTTTTCAAAAATTGTTCATTATTCGTTATTAATTGTTAATTGCATTAAAACGCAATAAAATTATTAAAATTTCGATAACTTGTATGAATATTCACAAATCTTTAACGTGTTGACTTAATTTTGCCGAATGAAAAGTATAAAATCGCAAATACCAAATGCCGTTACGCTCTTAAATGCTTTTTTCGGATGTTGTGCAATTGTGTCTTTGTTTCAACACGCTTACTCTAACGCTTTGTTGTTTATCGCCTTTTCGATGTTCGCCGATTATCTCGACGGGTTTGTTGCACGATTGCTGAACGTAACTTCCGAATTAGGTTTGCAACTCGATTCTTTATCAGATGCCGTGTCGTTTGGTATAGTGCCCGGAACTATTATTTATTGCTTACTGAAAGAAGATGCCGGATTACCTCCGTATGCTGTTTATGCCGGATTTTTTATTACCGTTTTTTCACTCTATCGGCTCGCAAAATTTAATATTGATACACGCCAACGCGAAAATTTTGTCGGATTGAATACACCGGCTAACACGCTTTTTTTTTCGGGTTTACTCATCATGCACATTTATAAAGGCATTCAGTTTTCTTCAACACTTTTATTGCTTTTAATTTCTGTCAGTTGTTTTTTATTGGTGAGTGAAGTTCCGATGTTTTCCTTTAAATTTAAAAATTTTTCTTGGGCGGGTAACGAAATGCGTTTCAGTTTTCTTTTCATTGCCTTGCTTTTATTTTTATGGATACCTTATTTGGCGTTGCCGATTATTATCGGGGTTTATATCGGTATAAATATTATCGCTTATTCGCAGAAGAATAAAAATATATCAAAAGAATTTAAAAAATAGCTTCGGCAGAATTGTCAGATTACCATTTTTCTGAAATTTTTTTGCATCACTAAAAAAGTCGCACGAAGAAAAATTTCTTCATGCGACTTTTTTTCTTTAACCGGCTGTCAATTTTCGATTATTCCGTCACCACCATGCGTTTCGTTGCCGAATTATCTTGCGTATCTAAACGATATTGAAAAACACCGCTCGCGTTCAATTCCGATTTATCGATTGTAATTTCGTTGTAACCGATTTGTCCGTCCATACTTTTTTGAAAAAGTATTTGTCCGGACATATTGATAATCGTCAATCGTGCATTTTGCGCACCGGGCAAATTGAAACCTATTTTTGTCGCAGATGCCGTCGGATTGGGTATGTTTTGATACAATGCAAACGCACCGCCCGTTTGTTCGGAATTGTACGCCGAGTTCGGGTCGGCGGTATTATTAGGCGCGGTCGAAATATTTTTCACGATATCGGAAGCGCGCACGTAAAAGCTGCACGACGATTTATTGCCGCAGGCATCGGCGGCAACATATTCCTCGTAAGTCAAAGTATTGACGGGAAAAGGATAGCCCGCGTAATAACCCGATGTGCGTTGTACGTTGATGTCTCTGTTCGGCAAACTGCAATAACCCGCAACACCCGAAAACATATCGCGTTCATTCCAAGTGACGACCGTTCCGTATTTATCCGTCGAAACGACGTTTATGTCCGTCGGACATTTGGTTGCGATTGCCGGCGAATAATAATCGCCGCGACATTTGCAATCGTTTCTCACTCTGTCGTTGACGGTGTTCGGATTGCCGTCGTCGCATTTCGCACCGAAGTTTAAATGTATTTGCGGACAATTGTTTTGAAAATCTTGATCGGAATGTACCGCTTCGGAAAATCTCGAACAACCTAAAGTGTTTGTCACTTTTACTTTATAATCCCCGAAAGTTGTCGGATAAAAAGTTTGGTTTGTCTCGCCGTTTATCGGCGTATTGCCGAGATACCATTGATAGCTCGTTCCCTGCGATGAAATTAAAACCGCGCCGTCTTTATAAATATACGGTTGTTCCATATCGCGCACGTGAATGATTTGACTTGCCGTTGCGCTGTTTTGGCAAGCATCGGCTGCCGTCCAAGTTCGAGTAATCGTGTAAGCGTTCGGAGAATTACCGAGGGTCGTTACATCTGCAAAACTTAAATTGACGCTGCCGCAAATATCGGTTGCTTTGGCTTGCGCGAAAACGGGTGATAACGGACAATCAATCGTACTTTCAGCCGGAAGCGGCGCGATAGTCGGTTTTGAATTATCAATCACGGTTATTGTTTGACTTGTCGTCGAAGTTTTTCCGCAACCGTCCGTTGCACTCCATGTGCGCGTAACGGAATAATTGGCGGCACAAATGCCGGCAGTCGTTTTGTCCGTTGAAGTCGGAGTCAAAGCTATGCCGTAAAAATCTTGAGCCGTCGGTGTCGTGAAACTCGGCGTTGCGGGACAATTAATTGTACTCGGTGCGGGTAAAACCGAAAAAGTCGGTGCCGCAACATTCGGTGCCGAAATAGTGGCGGTGCTTTGAGGCGATATACAACCGCTGTTTAAATCTTTTACGAAAAGCGCATAAACACCTGTACCTAAGCCGCTTTTAATATTACTCTGTCTGAAACCATTTCCGTCACCGAAATCGTAAGTCACGCCGCTTGAAGGAGAATTGATTATAATTGTTCCCGTGTGAAGAGTACAAGTCGGCGGCGTAATTGTAAATTGCGGTGCGCTCGGCACACTCAAAGCATTCGGAATGGTGGCTGTGGTTGCGGAAGAAACGCACAAACTCGTTTTATCTTTCACGATTACTTGGTGCGATGTGCCGGTATTAAATGCCGATGAAGTGGCGGCATCTTGAAAAGTATTTCCGCCATCAAAACTAAAACTCACATCGCTTGTAGGTGAAGTGACGGTGATAGTTCCGTTTACAACGCCGCAACTGATGGTTGAATAACTCACGCTCGGTGCGCTCGGCACACTCAAAGCATTCGGAATGGTGGCCGTTGTTGCCGTTGAAACGCACAAACTCGTATTGTCTTTCACGACAACCTGATGTTGTGAACCGGTCGCAAACGAATTGGATGTAGCTGAACTTTGAAAAGTATTGCCGTTATCAAAACTGTAAGTGACACCGCTTGAAGGATTTGTTACCGTGATTGTTCCCGAAGTTACGCCGCAAGTGATGGTTGAATAACTAACGCTCGGCGCGCTCGGCACATTTAATGCCGAATTTATTGTCGCGCTTGTTGGCGGTGAAACGCAACTGTTGACATTGCTTTTAACGACCACTTGATACATTGCACCTGCCGACAAAGGATTTGACGTGGCGTTGGGAGAAAAATTCACACCGCCATCAAAACTGTAAGTGAAACCGGTTGTGGGGTTTGTTACCGTTATTGTTCCTGTTGTAACCATGCAAGTCGGTTGTGTGACGCTTACAGTCGGTGCCAAAGGCGGTGTCGGGGGACGCAATATAGGAAATTCATTTGTTGACGCTGAGGAACAACCCAATGAAGCCGTTACCGTGTGTGACGAACCGGCTGCAATACCCGAAAAACTTGTCGCGCTTTGTGGCGTGCCGTTATCTAGCCTATATGTA
>JAYTNA010000462.1:0-5239 GCA_043748865.1 Saprospiraceae bacterium | reverse complement strand
CAACCGCGAAAGCGGTAGAATTTGTGTCCGGTTAAAAAAAAGCTCAAATTCAACCGCTTTCGCGGTTGCAAATACCGGTTTTATTTTCCGCCGATTGCACCGGCGGCTATTCATATTGAACCGCTTTCGCGGTTCTATCAATTGCGCTAAACACATACACTGCTTCGCGATTTTTTTTCTTTAAAATAACTGTAAATAATTAACAAAAAATAATACTTTTGTTTTTTGTGTACCTTTTAAAACCAAATTCAATCATGAAAAACCGTACGTCCTTTCTTTTAATTTTATTTTTCTTATTGATTCAAATGTCGTCATTAGTCGCTCAAGGCGAATGGGTTGAATTGAATTATATTACCGAAGTCAATGATTTTTCTAAACTGCCTTTGGATACTTTATGGGATTATTTTCCGGACGGCAATGTATCTTTCGACAGTTTAGACGCAAAAGCAATTTGGCAAAAAGCAAATCCTGTTTATCTGAATGACGCAAGCGGAAAACCTTTAGCATGGTCGGGTATCGGTTGGTTTCGACAAAAATTTTCGGTACCGGATTCTTTAAACGGGAAATTAATTGCTTTGCGTATCGGGCATTTCGGCGCATCGGAAATTTATTTAGACGATAAACCGATAGCCCAATTCGGCGATGTTTTCGCAGTTGCCGGTAAAAATAAAAGTTACTTGCCGCGCAAACCAATTACCGGTATGTTGGATAACACATTGACGCACACACTTGAAGTAAGATATGCAACGCACAGTTTTGATAAAGCGATACAACCGCGCATTTTTTTTGGCTTTTGTTTGTCACTTGCTCCCGTTTCCGCATCATACTTACCGATACCACTCCAAACTTACCATGAAGTTTTTTCGGCGAGTATTTATATAGCTTTCACACTTTTCTTTTTTCTCGTCTACTTATTTTATCCCCAAAGACGCTCCGGTCTTTTTACCGGTCTTTTTTTATTAAATTTTTCGGCTCTTTTTACGAGTGTCGGTATTGCTGCATCTGCAACAGATGCAGGTATCAGTACTTGGTCAAATCTAATTTGGAAATTTTCTGTTGCTTCCATAAGCGGCTGGTTTTTATTGCTGATGTATGCTATCTATTATAAAAAAATGCCGGTAAGAACTTGGTTGGTAGTTATTTCTTTGATAATCAACTTATTGGCAGTTATTTATCCGGTGCTTTCAAATCCTTTTTTAACACTCATAAATATATTGATAGGCGCTGAAGCATGGAGAATAATTATTATCGGTATTCGCGATAAACGGTTGGGCTTTTGGATATTGTTTGTCGGACAATTAGTAGGTACAATATTTTTCCTTATTTTTATTGCCGATGTTTTTCACCTGTATTCTTTAGAATCCAATCAAAATAGAGGTTTCGGAGAATTAGGTGGCTTAATATCCGACATTTCCGCTCCGCTTATGCTTTCGTTATACTTGGCTTGGGAGTTCGGTTCTGCCAATCGCGATTTGCAAAAACAATTGAGAGAAGTCAATAAATTATCGAAAGAAAATTTAGAAAAAGAACAAGAGAAACAACAAATCCTCGCCACGCAAAATGAAACGCTTGAAAAACAAGTGACGGAACGTACAACCGCACTCAATCAATCTTTAGAAAATTTAAAAGCCACCCAAAACCAACTCATACAATCCGAAAAACTCGCATCGCTCGGCGAACTCACAGCAGGTATCGCACACGAAATTCAAAACCCTCTAAACTTTGTCAATAATTTTTCTGAACTGTCTATTGATTTAACCAAAGAACTCAACGAAGAAATTGATAAAGAACCGGTGGATAAAGTTTTTGTAAAAGAATTAATGTACGATTTAACCGGCAATCAAGAAAAAATAAATTTTCACGGCAAACGTGCCGCGAGTATTGTTTCCGGTATGTTAGAACATTCCAGAGCAAGTACCGGCAGTAGAGACGCGATTCATCGCGTCTTCACCGACATTAATAAACTTGCCGATGAATATTTCAGATTGAGCTATCACGGTTTACGCGCGAAGAACAAAGATTTTAATGCCGAAATGATTACGCATTTCGACGCAACGATTCCTAAAATAGAAATTATTCCGCAAGATGTCGGGCGTGTTATTTTGAATTTGATTAAT
Source organism: Saprospiraceae bacterium (assembly GCA_043748865.1). Classification (GTDB taxonomy): domain Bacteria; phylum Bacteroidota; class Bacteroidia; order Chitinophagales; family Saprospiraceae; genus JAAFJT01. Next base: position 3,122 of record JAYTNA010000462.1, on the reverse strand, counting down.
AATGTGTTCTATGCGGTGAATGAACGACGGTTAAACGAAATTAAAACCGTCGGCGAGGTTTTAAACCTCGCCGACGGTAACTACACACCGACCGTCACCGTTTCAACAACGAAAACCGAAAATGCAATTGAAATTCACGTAAAAGACAACGGTATCGGTATGTCGGAAGCTGTTCGCGAAAAAGTTTTTCAACCGTTTTTTACGACAAAACCAACAGGACAAGGAACGGGTTTGGGTTTGTCTTTAGCTTACGATATAATTACGAAAGGACACAGCGGTAGTTTAAAAGTGGAAAGTACGGAAGGTGTCGGCTCCGAGTTTATTATTCAATTACCTTTTAAGTCATAGATTCAAAAAAAAATAAAAAAAATTATTACTTTTCTTTTGAAAATAATCGAAAAAATAGTATTACTTTTAAAACCGGAAAATGAATTTTTTTTTTTAGAATTTTTTAAAGGTGAATTATTTTTTTTCATAATAAAAATTTGGAGTGTGCAATATTTCACCAATTAAACGCATGTACTCTTATACACACTGAAAGTAAAGTTAGTAGTTTAGTGAGTTAGTCGGTTAGTTAGTTAGTTAGTCAGTTAGCTTTTTTGACCAACCGACTAAAAGACTAGCTGACCAACTGACTAACCGACTAACCGACTAAATAAATTAACGAATGAATAAGCCTGAATTTACCTCTGAATTTTTACACAGTGAATTGCTCAAATGTTTTGGTTTCGATAAATTTAAAGGTGACCAAGAAGCAATCGTTCGAAGTGTTTTAGTCGGCAACGATACTTTCGTCATCATGCCTACCGGTGGCGGCAAAAGTTTGTGCTATCAATTGCCGGCTTTAATCATGGATGGTACTGCTTTGATTATCTCACCACTTATTGCTTTGATGAAAAATCAAGTGGATTTAATTCGCGGCTATTCTCAAACCGATGAAATTGCGCACTACTTGAACTCGTCCCTCTCGCGTACCGAAATTAAAAAAGTGAAGCAAGATATTACCGATGGCAAAACTAAATTGCTTTATGTCGCACCGGAAACACTTACCAAAGATGAAAACATCGAGTTCTTTAAAAATACGCCGGTATCTTTTGTCGCTGTGGATGAAGCGCACTGTATTTCGGAATGGGGACACGATTTCCGTCCGGAATATCGGCGCATAAAAACTATGATTGAAACAATTGATACGAAAGTGCCGGTAATCGCCCTTACTGCAACTGCCACACCAAAAGTTCAAATAGATATTGTCAAGAACTTGGATATGCAAAACGAGCATATTTTTATTTCTTCGTTCAACCGCACCAATCTTTATTACGAAATTCGCCCGAAACCGCCCAAAGAAGAAGTTTTGCACAAACAAATTCTTCAAATCGTGCGTGAAATACAAGATCAATCCGGAATCGTTTACGTCCAAGCGCGAAAAAGTGCAGAAGATATTGCTAAAGTTTTGGAAGTCAACGGTATAAAAGCGCAACCTTATCACGCCGGACTCGATGCCAAAACGCGCTCGGCAACGCAAGATGCTTTTTTGATGGAGGATTGCAACGTCATCGTTGCGACAATTGCTTTCGGTATGGGTATTGATAAACCCGATGTGCGTTTCGTTATTCACCATGATATTCCGAAATCCATTGAAAATTATTATCAAGAAACCGGTCGTGCGGGTCGCGATGGCCTTGACGGCAAGTGTATTGCGTTTTACAGTTACAGAGATATTGCGCGATTAGAAAAATTCTTGCGTGATAAACCCGTCGCCGAACGTGAAATGGGTATGCAGTTGATGGAAGAAATGACGGCGTATGCTGAAACCACAAGTTGTCGCCGTGAATTTTTGCTGCATTATTTCGGTGAAAAATATGAATGCGAACGCAAAGGTATGTGCGATAATTGTCTGCATCCGCGTCCGCAAGTGAATGCGCAAGAAGAATTGGAAATTTTATTAGATGCCGTTGACGCGCTCAGCGAACAGTTCACGATAAAAACGATTATAGATTTCATGATGGGTAGTGAAACCAAAGAAATGAAAGACTATAAGTTCACAAAACATGAAATGTTTGGCGAAGGTAAAGCGAAAGATGAAATTTATTGGCAGTCGGTGATGCGCAACGCTTTATTATTTAATTATTTGTACAAAGAAATAGAACAGTACGGTGTCATTCATATTTCCGATAAAGGACGTGCCTTTATGAAAAAGCCGGAAGAATTTTTGATTACCCTCAATAATAATTTCAATGATGACAGCATGGTTGATCCGGATGAATTGCAAGCGCGTCCGGCAGCTTTGGATAATACTTTATTAAAAATGTTGAAAGACATTCGGCGGGTTGAAGCGAAAAAGAAAAATATTCCGCCTTATGTCATCTTTCAAGATCCTTCGCTCGAAGATATGGCGACGCAGTATCCGATTGATTTAGAAGAAATGGAGAAAATTTCCGGCGTATCTGCCGGTAAAGCGAAAAAATTCGGCAAACCTTTTGTTGATTTGATTGCAAAATATGTGGATGAAAACGAGATAGAACGTCCGCAAGATTATGTGATTAAGCAAGTTGCCAATCAATCAAAAACGAAAGTCGCGATCATAAAAGGTATTGACAGAAAAGTATCTATTGAAGAACTTGGCAGACAGAATCACCTTTCGATGGAAGAAATGATGACCGAATTGGATTCCATTGTCATGTCCGGTATGCGTTTGAATTTAGATTATTACATCAAAGAAAAAGTAGATGAAGGCGTTCAAGATGATATTTACGGTTATTTTAAAACCGCACAGACCGACGATCCAAATGCTGCCTTCAAAGTTTTAAAAGAAGATGATGATCAAATTACTTTTGAAGAAGTGCGTTTGATGCGTTTGAAATTTTTGTCTCAAGAAGCGAATTGATTTTGGATGTACGATTTTAAAAACAAAGCGCATGAAAAATATTTTTTTCATGCGCTTTGTTTTTAACCACTGAATAGCTACAATACAATTCTATTTCTTCACCGCCAAAGCCGTCACATCAATACTCAATTCTTTAAGTTGCGAAGCATCAATCGAAGAAGGCGCGTCAATCATTACATCTCTGCCTTGATTATTTTTCGGAAACGCGATAAAATCGCGGATAGAATTACTGCCGGAC
>JAYTNA010000461.1:0-1818 GCA_043748865.1 Saprospiraceae bacterium | reverse complement strand
CGATGTTTTTAATCATTAACTATAAACTATCAACCTTCGACCATTTTATCTTTTTGCCAATTTTCCAATAATTTTATTCCGAGTAAATCAATAACTGAACCGCCGCTGTTGCTGCCTCCTGATATTAAAACATCCCGAATAACTTTTATACCGGTTTGTCCGATAATTTCCGTTACCTTCATTTTTATGAAATGCTCTGCACCCTACACTCGCTACTTGAAGTTCAATGGCTTCTTTCTTATCACTTGTTAAAATAAATTTTTTAGTCAATAAACCGATTTTATCTTCGGGTACAATAATAATACCGAATAGTTTTAAAATTAAACGGTAACTGACGATGAGGAATACCAATGTCGGTATCCACTAATAATACAATAAATTTTCCATGATATTTTTCAATTTAAAAGTGAAAAATGAAAATGTCCTAATCATGATATTTTGGTAATTGAAATTTAATTAACCATTAACTATTATCAAGTACTATCATTATCTGATGAGTAAGAATGTCTGAAGAGAAAAAATGTGTAAACATGTGGTCGTTTATTATTATTTATGAGGATAGCCTTCATCTATAAAAATTAGTTCCGGTGTAACGATGAATAAACAAATATAAACCACGAACGATTTTTTTGACTTATTGACGCCGGAATTATTGGCTAAAGACTGATAAAATCATAAGTACATCATCAATAATTCCGGCGTCAATAAGTCAAAAAAATCATTCTAACTCCAACACCACAACCGAAATCGGCGGCAACGTAACATTTAACACATCAACTTTTAAAACGGCACCGCTAAATACCGCCGGTTTTATTTTATTCGGATTTTCAAAAGAATTAAAATCTTGCACTTTATCGGACGTGAGAATACGACCTTTAACTGAATTTGTTTTTATACCCCTAATATTAATGCTGAAAGATTGCGCTTTTGTCGGGTCAATATTCACTAAAGAAATATGCATTACACCGTTTTTATCTTTTGAAGCCGAAATGGAAACAGCCGGTAATTTATCGTTACCGTTTTGGAATGTGGCGATGTCTTGTATATATAAAGGTAGCATCGTCGCATCTTGATGCACATTGTACATTTCCATGACGTGGTAAGTCGGCGTTAAAATTATTTTTTCTTCTTTGGTCAAAATCACGGATTGCAAAACGTTGACGATTTGTGCCAAATTTGCCACGCGCACACGGTCGCAATGTTTGTGAAATATATTTAAAGTTGCACCGGCGAGAATGGCATCGCGCATCGTATTTTGTTGATATAAAAAAGCACCATTTGTGCCGGGTTCAACATCATACCAACCACCCCATTCATCTACAACGAGTGCAATTTTTTTCTCGGGATCATATTTATCCATAATCGTTGCGTGTTTTGTAACGAGTTCTTCCATCATCAAAGCGCGTTGCATGGTTGTAAAATATTGATTGGAAGTAAAATCAGTTGCCGAACCTTTTTTGTTCCAATCAATGACAGAATAATGGTGCAGTGCTACGCCTTCTAACATATTGTGCGGAATATCGCGCATCAAAACTTCCGTCCAATTATAATCCGAAGAATTTGCACCGGAGGCAATGCGAAACATTTTTCCGGTGTTCGACCAATCCGTCATAAAAGTTGCATTTTGGCGATAAATATTGGCGTAGTATTCCGGTTTCATATTACCGCCGCAACCCCATGCTTCGTTGCCGACTCCCCAAAATTTGACGTTCCAAGGTTTTTCTCTGCCGTTTTGTTTGCGCAGTGATGCCATTGGATTACCTTTTTCAGTATTCACATAGCGCGTCCAATCAATGAGTTCTTGAACGGTTCCGCTAC
>JAYTNA010000460.1:0-6844 GCA_043748865.1 Saprospiraceae bacterium | reverse complement strand
CCGTGCATCGTGTATATGGGTGAAGTGGATATTGAACGCCAAGCACCGAATGTAGCACGCATGAAAATGCTCGGTGCGGAAGTGCGTCCTGCCATGTCGGGCAGCAGAACTTTAAAAGATGCAACGAACGAAGCCATTCGCGATTGGATAAATAATCCGGAAGATACGCATTATATCATTGGTTCTGTCGTCGGTCCGCATCCGTATCCGGACATGGTGGCGCGTTTTCAATCCGTTATTAGTGCAGAAATAAAAAAGCAATTGAAAAAACAAACGGGTACTTCGCAACCGGATTATGTGATTGCGTGTGTGGGTGGCGGTTCAAATGCTGCCGGAGCGTTTTATCATTTTCTCCACGACACTCATGTAAAACTCATTGCAGTTGAAGCAGCGGGAAAAGGTATTCACTCAGGTTTTTCTGCGGCAACTTCAGTACTCGGCACAAATGGTATCATTCACGGCAGTAAAACTTTGTTGATGCAAACGGCAGACGGACAAATTGTTGAACCACATTCTATTTCGGCGGGTTTAGATTACCCGGGAATTGGTCCGATGCACGCGCATCTTATTCGCACAGGTCGTGCTACTGCGATAGCGATTACAGATGATGATGCGCTCGAAGCGGCATCGTTTGTATCGAAAATGGAAGGCATTATTCCGGCGTTGGAAACCGCACACGCATTTGCGGCGTTGAAAGAAATGAAGTTTAAAAAGGAAGATATTGTCGTAATTAATCTTTCCGGCAGGGGCGATAAAGATTTGGCGACTTATATGCGGGAAATATTAAAAATTAATTAAAAATAATGATGAATGATAAACAAAAAAATCGCGTTGAAAAATTTCTTCTCAACGCGATTTTTTTGTTTTTGAAATAACTTGAATAATAAATGTCAGATAAAAAATTCATCATTCATCATTCATCATTATTTATCTCACCAACGTTACATCGCCTCGATACAAAAGTTTTTGTCCGTCTTGAAATAATACTTCAATAATATAGACATACACACCCGGCGGTGCCGGCGTTCCTTTATATTTTCCGTCCCAACCGGAGGTTTGCATATTATCGGTCGGCAAGAAATTTTCTTTGGAAAAAATTATTTCGCCCCAACGATCGAAAATACGCATAAAATTAATGCTTTGTACGCCGGCGCCGGCAAAAGCACCGAAGTAATCATTCACATCATCATCATTCGGAGAAAAAGCGTAAGGAATATAAATATTTCTGTTCCTATCTAATTCAATAGACAAATAAGCCGTTCCGATACACCCGTTCACGTCCGTAATCGTCAATTTATAAGTCGTGTCATTCAGAGGTCGAATAGTCGGGTACAATAAACTATTACCGAAAATTAAATACCGGTTCGGAGTCCAAGAAATGGAATCGAGCGGCAACGAACTACTAACTTTCAGTATCGTTGAATCCACGCGCACACTATCACCTAAGCCGATTCGCAATACGGGAATGTTATCGGTAACGAACGGTGTCTTAAAAACAACACTGATAGACGGAGGTTCCGGAACAGAAACAGTGGTGTCAACGCTGCAATTTGTAAACTGCTCGACGATAGATAATACGTGATTTTGTCCGCCAAATACCGGTACAAAATATCCTATCGGATATTGCGGTCCGTTATCAACGGATAAAGAAAATTGGTGTTTATAGGTGCCACCAAAAGCCGTATCGAGTTTAATACTCGTTAAATCCCCGTTACAATGCGGCGGTTGAATCGGAGCCAAATAAAAGAAAATCGGATCGGGTTGCAGAATAACATGCGTCAAAGAATCGCGACAACCTTTGGTATCCACCATTGTGACGGAATAAGTACCGCCGGGTAAATTAGTTGCCACATCAGTAGTAGAAACATTATTCGACCACAGAAATTGCACCGAACCATCATTACCACCTACTTTTTTAACTCCGATTTGTCCATCCTTTAAACCGTGGCAAGATACATCGTTCGTTTTTCCGGCAACGGTGTCTACTTTTAAACTGTCTGGTTGTGTGACGGTGATGGAATAGTTATAAGCACATTGATTGGCATCAGTTATGAGAACCGAATATCGCCCTGCTTTAATGTTAACGATTGAATTGCGCGTTGAACCTGTTGTCCACAGAAAATTATATGCGCCCGTGCCGCCTTGCGGGCGTACTTCCGCACTGCCATCTTTGAAGCCGTAGCAACTCGGCGATATAATTATCGGATTGCGAAACGAAAAAGAATCCGGTGTACCGATTTGTACAGAATCTACATGGCTGCAAGCATTATCTGAAACGGTCACGAATTGAAAACCACTGCATAATTTTATCGCACTGCAAGTATTGGTGCCGCTGCATTTTTCGCCGGAAAACCAAGTGAAACTATATTTGCCGGTATTACTTGTTCCGCCGCTTGCGATAGCTGTTGCTTTACCATCTCCGGCTCCATTATCACATTTTCCGTAACAGCTCACGTTTGCTAAATTGGTAAATTTAACTTGAATAGAAGGCGGATCAACTAACGTTACGGCAGTATTCACCGGATTACAGCCATTCGCATCTGTCACAGTAAAAGTATAATTACCGGCAATAAGCGAAGCAAAAACAGAATTAGTTGTGTTTGGTCCGCCATTCCAAGTGTAACGATACGGAGTAGTACCGCCTTTCAGTGGCAAAGAAATTGTACCTGTACCTGTCTTCGGACAAGTCGGATTGGTCAATACTTCATTTACGGTATCAAGAGATAAGACATTCGGAGAGCCTATAGTTTTTGAACCGGAAACTGTACAATTATTGCTATCGGTAATTTTGATAGTATAAGTGCCGCGTGCTAAATTTGAAATCGAATCTATTACCCCGCCATTATCCCAATTATATGCTTTGATTGTTGTGCCATTAGCAGCTTTCGCGAAAACGCGCAGTCTGCCGTCTGTTCTTTCAAAACACGTCGCATTTTTTACTGAAATACTATCAATAGTGGGTAATGAAGGCGGCGAAATTGTATAAGCACGTGTAGAAGAACAAGCTGCCGAATCCATTACAACCACCGAATATTTTCCGGGTTTAAGTTTTGAAATTATCGGCATGGTATCATTCCTTGCTCGACTCCATTGATAGCGATAACCGAGACCGTAAAAAGGTGTTCCGCCACTACTTTTTACATTTATTTCTCCGTCATCGCCGGTGAGACTTGTGCAAGACACGTTTTTTAAGTAAACAGTATCTATTTTAATCGAATCCGGTTCTTTAATTGTGTAAGTAGTAGTATCTAATTTGCAACCGTCTTTATCTGTTATACCCAAAATATATTTACCCGCACTTAAACTGCGAATTATACTCGATGAAGCTGTATTTGCAGCGGTGCCGGCATTTGCCGACCAATTAAAAGTATAAGGCGTAGCATTTGTACCGGTAGCACTCACACTAACGCTGATAAAACCGTTGGATAATCCTTTACAAGAAACATCCGTTTTTATGGCATTGGAAACTAAAATACGCGCCGCATCAACAGTAAAAGTATCGTAACGCGAACAAAGATTATCATCTGTAATGGTTAATCTATAAATACCGGGACCCGCACCTGTAAGCGTTGAACTCACGGAATTATTACTTTGCCCATTACTCCATTGATATTTGTAATTGCCGTTAGCCGTTGTACCACCACCCGCTGAAACAGTTATTGCTCCATTGTTTACGCCTTTACAAGAAGCAGTTGTAATATTTTTTGCGGTAATTGTTATCGGATTTACACCGATGGAACCCGTTGTACTTTGCGTACAGCCTTTCGCATCTGTAATAGTACAGGCATAACTGCCTTGGGGCAAATTAGTAATAGCGGTCGTTGTCGCATTATTTGACCATTTAAAAAAGTATGGAGGTGTTCCGCCACCGTAAGAAAGATTCGTAATCGTTAAACTCCCCGTCGAATCGCCAAAGCAACGTGGGTTAATGGCTTTCGGCGGATTTAAAAACAGTGGCGCGGGTTGTTTTATTTCTGCACTCGCTGTTTTTTGTTCGTTCGAATTGCTTGTTACCGTAACGTTATAAATATCTGCCGGTAAATTTTTTATAATGATGCTGTCATTCGTCTTACCTGTCCCTTTTAAAAGCGGATTGGTTTGACTTGCCCACGTATAACTGAACGGCGCACCTGTACCCGTCGTGACGATATGCAATTGTCCGGTGCTGTCTTTATTGCAATTCGTACTGTCAGCGCGCACCGCTAATTGATACGTGGCTTTTAAAATTGTAACAGAACCATCCATTTTGCTCACGCGATAGCGGACACCGTCTGCATTATAAACATCGAAATTGTTACTACTAATGGTATCAATATAAACTACCGGCGTAAAAGTACCGCTTGGACCTATAGCTTTAAAACAAATATCGAACAATCCGGCATCATCAACAGAAGTTGCACCACCTGAACTCAAATTCCAAGACACAGCAATTTTTCCGCTCGTGTTAAAAATACTGCCCGCATCGAAACCGGAAAGTTTGACGTTTTTAACGCCCACGTAACTTAACTTCGTTGCGTCATAGTTAATATTGAATTGCACAGAGGCAATATTTGTAAAATTTTTCGCCGAAACGCGCACACAAGCTGTATCATTAGGTTGCACCGTTTCATTGGAAAGTTTGAATATCGGAATCGGAAAATGTGCTAACTGAATAGCTTCGCAACTTTTACCGTCTTTTACTGTAATAATATAATCGCCGGCAGTCGGCACCGTGAAACTTACTTTATTACCGTTACTCGGAACACCTGTTACTGTACCTTTATTCGCCGGATTATTTCTATCAACGATTGTGATGGTGTAATTTGAACCGTCGTATTCCGGCAAACCGCCGGTTGCTGTGAAAGAACCGCCGGAACCGGTTAAAGTAACATTGGTGAGTTGAATTGAGTTAAGATAAACGACTGAAAAAGTATCAAGTGGTGTGCCGTCAGCTACATTCACATTGATACAAGCGGTATCACCTTCTGTATTAGGCGGATTGGAAAAAAAATCGTATAAAGTAAAAGGTGCGAAATAAAGTTTGATAGGCGCGCCGCTATTAAATTGACTTTGAAGCAGGTGTTTCGCACTGTCGTTGACGAAATGAATATTGCCGTTCGGCGTATTGCGGGCAACATAAGCACTGTCATGAGGAGGTACACCGTTAATCGGTTGATTTAAAAGACAAGGATCTTTTTTTATATCGCTCCAACGCGGACCGGTAATTGTCGGTGCGCATTTATAAAACAAGTAAGCAATACCCGGTACTGTTGCCGCATTTGGGTCGTCGCTCAAATTTTGATTGCCGTTGTGTGTAATGATTAAAGAATCATTAGCGCATAAAAAATGCTTATCACTTGTTTTTGCACCCACTCCTAGTGCGCGCGCCGTTGAGCCGGCTTTGGCGTTACCGCTACAAATACCGGATAAACCGGTTCGAATAGAAAGTGCAGGAGAAATATCAAGACTTTCCGCTTTTTGTGCGAAAAGGTTTTGAACGAAAAACAAAAATAAAATCGGTATTATTTTTTTAAACATCTGACAATTTACGATTTAGAATTTACGGTTTTGGATGTTTGGATTTACGGTTGTCGTAAATTTTCGCGTTGAAGCTGCAAATCTAATCAAAACCGACAAGTACGGCAGTTCTACTTATTATTAAATTCACTTTACCAAAAAACGATTTTATGTGGGCTTTATTTCCTAATACGGAAATTAAATAGGATAAGTTGAATGGCAAATTGTGCTTAGAAAAGAGAAATAAATAAATTCTACCGGCAGGGTTTATTTATTTCTCTTTCCTCACAAGATACCCGTTACTCATCTTACGCTGCTTGAAACTACAAGAAGTCGGAAAAAGGCGGAGTCAACATTTCAATCAATTCCGGATTTATATTTGCGAACGCATCTACAAAATCCAAAACGATAAATTCTTTTTTAGTGTAAGCTGCCGGAAATAATTCTTTTATGCGTTCTTTGTGTTGTTTTTCTTTTACAAATAAAAAGTAGATGCTTATATCAGCCGTCGTCGCTCGTGCTAAAAATAATGTCATTGGTATCAATAATCAAATACCTTGGTATCTGCCGGCTGATTTGCAATATTTTAAAAGAATAACTCAGCACCACCATATTTTGATGGGGCGTAATTGTTTCGAAAGTATCGGCAAACCTTTGCCGAATCGTACCAATATCATCGTTACACGCGATTTATTTTTTAGTGCGACAGGCTGTCTCGTCGTTCACTCGATTGAAGAAGGCATTAAAATTGCCAAACGCACTAAAGAATCTGAATTATTTATCATCGGCGGCGGTATTATTTACGAACAAACCATTAATTTGTGCGACAAATTGTATCTCACCGAAGTTGATTTGGAAGTTGAAGGCGATATTTTTTTTACTGAAATCAATACAAAAGAATGGCAACTTGTGAGTGAAGAAAAACATGCAAAAGATGAGAAAAATAAAATGGACTATACGTTTAAAATTTTTGAAAGAGTGGAATAGTTAGTTGGTTGGTTGGTGAGTTAGTTAGTCGAATAAAACCAACCAACCAACCAGCTAACCATCCAACTAACCAACTAACAATCATCATGAAAGAATTTCTCCCGCAAATTGACGCATTTTTAAAAGAAAATAAAAAATTAGTCATCGCGACCGTTATTAAAACGTGGGGTTCCGGACCGCGACAGCCTGGCGCGTGTATGCTTATTTCTGATGCCGGCGACATTGTCGGTTCAGTTTCAGGCGGTTGCGTGGAAGGTGCAGTTTGGAAAAAAGCACAAGAAGTTTTTGCCGACGGAAAATCGCAATACCTGAAATTCGGCGTGAGTGACGATGATGCGTGGGCAGTCGGATTAAGTTGCGG
>JAYTNA010000459.1:0-1650 GCA_043748865.1 Saprospiraceae bacterium | reverse complement strand
TATGAACATAATTGTACGCGGCAAGGATGTGACGAATGCACTCAAACAAGGTATAAAAGTACCGCAAGGCAGTACAATTGATGTTGTCATTTCTAAAAGAGAATCCGGTGACGTAACTGTTCAAAATGTGCTGTTTTACACAGCACATTTTGAACAGTCACGTCACCGGATTCTCTTTTAGAAATGACAACATCAATTGTACTGCCTTGAGGTACTTTTATACCTTGTTTGAGTGCATTCGTCACATCCTTGCCGCGTACAATTATGTTCATAATCGTTCCATCCGATAAATTGGCATCTAAAATAGTATCGATTTTTGCAATTTTTATCCCGAGTTGTTCGAGATTACTCCGATAGAAATTTATATCATCACGTCCGGCAATATCCGGCAGAGTAATTAAATCACCCGCTGCTTTTGTGATTTTCAGATAAATAGTGCGTCCGCCTTTCACATACGAATTAGGCGCAGGGTTTTGATCAATTACTAAATCGGCAGCGATACCTTCTCTATAAAGCGAGTCGGTAACGATATAATCAAACCCGGCATCCTTCAACACCGGTACTACTTGACGCATATTTTTATTAATATAATTTCCCACCTTAATCGCTTCGCCATGTCTTGTACAAAATCTCAAAGACAAAAACAGGAACATTAACCCACCAATTGTAATGCCTAAAATTTTTCCGAAATTAATCAAAAAAATACGACTTGAAATAAAGAGATAAATCTCTTTGCCAATATATTTTAGTTTTTCTATCATAATTTATTTAAGTCATTTAGTCGGTTAGTCAATTAGCCGGTTAGTCGGTTGGTCTATTTTTTTTTGACTAACCGACTCACCGACTAATTGACTAACCGACTAAGTTTTCTAATTGTCTTGTATAAAATTCCTGCATTGTCCAACCGTAAGCGCGAACCATTTGAGGTACGAGACTTTGTTCCGACTGTCCAGGAACTGTATTTATTTCGAGCATATACGGCACGTTTTCAATATCGTGCCAAATAAAATCTATTCGCACAATGCCTTTACAATTGAATACAGCATATACTTTCTTTGCAGTTTTGCGCAAAACAGCCACTTGTTTTTCATCAATCGGTGCCGGAATAATTTCTTCACTTGCGCCTTCATACTTTGCTTCGAAATCAAAAAAAGCACGCTTAGAACGCACTTCACAAATCGGCAGAACAACTACTTCGCCGCGTGTACGCATCACACCGATTGTAAATTCTCTGCCCTTAATAAATTGTTCAACCAAAACTTGTTCATCTTCTTTAAACGCTTTTTCAATTGCCGCATCAATATCTTCCGGTTTTTCAACGCGACTCATGCCGATACTCGAACCGCCGGCGTTTGGTTTTACAAAAATCGGAAAACCGAGAGCAACGATTATATTTTTATCGTACTCCATGTTTTTAAATAAATGTACCGACTTCGCTACGGCTATTCCCGAAAATGCTGCCGTTGCTACCGTCCAACGTTTATTAAAAGTAAGTGCGGATGTTACAGCGTCGCAACTTGTGTAGGGTAAATTGAGCATATCGAAATAACCTTGCAATTTACCGTCTTCGCCGGGTGTGCCGTGAATAATGAGTAAAGCAGCATTGAATTTTATTTTTGTACGATTAATTTTTAAACTGAAATCATTTTT
>JAYTNA010000458.1:0-1607 GCA_043748865.1 Saprospiraceae bacterium | reverse complement strand
CTATTGATTAAAGAAAAAAATTGTGACAAATGTGTTCGATTTGTACGAAACCACAAGATAGACTTATGGCTAACAGTTGGAAATGACAATTATTGGCGGTTGCCAAATGTCTTGAATGGTGGATGTTTGGAAAGCTTGTTCGTAAAAGAAAATACTTTTTACGAAAAGTGGTAGGCGTAAACGGACTTTATTAATTGTTATTGGTTTCGGCAAATCTGCCATAACAATAATTTGAACTGAGCAAGAGCAACCGTCGCCGCAGCAGTTCTTTTTTTTGTTTTTAGAATGAGAACATGAGTTTGTACAGCAATTTTTTGGGCATTTGGTTTTACTATATTGCGCTTCCGGTTTATGATTATTTTTTCCACATGCCCACGCTGTATTCGTTGCTACTGTCGTAAAAACAAACAATAAAATTAAATTGAGCGATATGGAAATAATAAATTTCATAAGTCTAATTATACAAACAACGCAAATTTAAGTATTTTGTTGAAAAATTTTACTCATTTTTTTACAGATAGCATGCTCGCATTTATCGCCACTATTACTGTACTCAATGTCATTAATACCGCACCGGCAGCCGGACTTAATAAAACGCCTTGTTTATACAAAACACCTGCCGCTAAAGGCATTGCAATAACATTATAACCCGTTGCCCAAATCAAATTCTGAATCATTTTGCGATAAGTGGCTTTACCGAATAAAACCAGATTTACAATATCTTTCGGATTACTGTTGACCAAAACAATACCTGCTGTTTCTGCTGCAATATCACTGCCACTACCCACTGCAATACCCACATCAGCAATGGCGAGAGCGGGCGCATCATTTACGCCGTCACCTGTCATGGCAACAAATTCACCTTGAGCTTGCAACTCTTTTATTTTTTCTAATTTTTGATGCGGTAGTACTTCAGCTATAAAACTATCCATACCCAATGTATCGCTCACGCTTTTTGCTACTTTGCTGTTATCGCCGGTAAGCAAAATGGATTTGATATTATTTTCCTTTAAAACAGTAATAGCTTCTTTAGATTCCGGACGAATTTCATCTGAAAGTGCAATATAACCGACTAATTTATTTTCGCTCAAAACAAATACAACTGTTTCTGTATCGTTCGTTGTTGAACCTTCAGGTATCGGGATATTGTTTTCTTTTAAATAACCGGGACTGACAACCAAAATTTTCTTTCCTTCAATTGTTGCTTCAACGCCTTTACCTGTAATGGCATTAAAGTTTTCGGTGGCGGGAATAATAATTTTTAAATCTTTTGCTTTTTGTAAAATACCGGTAGCAATCGGATGTTCCGATTTTTGTTCTAACGCAGCCGCCAAACGAATTATTTCGTTTTCAGGCATTTGTTTTTCAAACGAAATAATTTTTGAAACCTCGAATTTTCCCACTGTCAATGTGCCGGTTTTATCGAAAACAATCGTAGTTATTTTTCTGGAATTTTCAAAAGCTGTTCTATTTTTTATTAATAAACCGCTTTGTGCTGCCAAAGCAGTTGATTTCGCAACCACCAACGGCACTGCTAAACCCAATGCGTGCGGACAACAAATTACAATGACTGTCACCATGCGTTCCATTGCAAATGATAAAGATTG
>JAYTNA010000457.1:0-5036 GCA_043748865.1 Saprospiraceae bacterium | reverse complement strand
GCTCACGTTTCCACAGGAGACGCGAAGCATCGCGTCTCTACGGACAAATCACAAATCATTACAAAATTCCCCGTGCAAACACACATAAAAAACCGTTTGTTTCAAGCGACACTTGATGCACTAATTCTTTTACCGAATGAAACAGCGGCATTTATTATTTCCGATTCGGAATGCAGTAGCGTGAAACCTATTCAAGAATTTGCGAATCGTCATACACTCACCTTGTTTATGTCGCGCCAAATTTTGCAAAACAATCTCGAAACGCGCAAAGTAGAATGTTATTTGCATTTGCCGCTTTACGGCGCTGTTGCGCGTATTGAATTTGGTTAATTGGTTTATCGGTGATTGGTTGATTAGTTAATTTGTAGCATAAAAAAACGCGCAAGAGCTTTCAAACTCTGCGCGTTTTTTTATGCTACAAATTAACTAATCAACCAATCACCGATAAACCAATTAACCAATCACCAATTAACCAAATTAAAACTGAACGAACTCAACACGACGATTCGCTTTACGACCGGCATCCGTGCTATTACTTCCTTTGGGTTGAGAAGAACCATGCCCGATATGCGTTAAACGACCGGCAGCAATACCTTTTGAAACTAAATAATCGAAACACGCTTTAGCACGTGCCCCCGATAATTTGAGATTTGATGCTTCATTACCTGTCGCATCTGTGTGACCACTGATAGCAATATTGACTTCCGGATTATCTGCCAAGATGCGATAAACATTATCTAAGTGCGTGAAAGACGTTGAAGTCAGAACAGCACTACCTGTTTGAAACTGAACACCTTGCATCGCATAACTCATTACTTTTCTGACTTCTTCTTTTTTAGCCTCTACAACTTTAGCTTTTGCTGCCGCTTCCGCGTCTGCTTTCGCTTTCATCGCAGCAGCTTCTGCATCTGCTTTAGCTTTCGCTACAGCAATTTGTTCCCGTGCCGCTGCCTCTGCCATACGTGCATTAGCTGCCACTTGTTCGGCTTCCATTCTTGTTTTCTCAGCCGACGCTTCTGCATCCATTTTCACTTTCCTTGCTGCTTCATCTGCATCCATTTTTATTTTCATTGCTGCTGCTTCTGCATCAGCTTTTACTTTTGCGGCTGCAGCTGCGGCACCATCAATCGGTGTTACCATTGGTGTCATACTCATGCTATTTTCTGAACCGCCGCCATAGGGCAAACCGAAAATAAGACCGACACTATTTTGCCAACTGCTGCGGTCATTCGTAAAAGATTTACGCATACCGGTTGATACGTTAAAGGCTGCATTATCTCCGAGGCGCACATTAATACCGCCACCGAAAGGAATACCTAAATCCCATGAGCCTTTTATTTCCTGTCCACCTATACCGCCAAAAAGATACGGTATAACAGGCCATTTCACGTCAGGTTGTACATTTAATAAAGCATGAACACCCCAAACACCGGTGTTAGCGTTTAAGTTATTTTTATCATCGTAATGTGCCAACGTACCTAAAGAAACCGGAACGTGCAAATCAGCCCAAGGAGCTAATCTTCTTAAAATACCGATTTCTGCACCTTGAACGATACTTGAGTTAGGAGCAGAAGTTCCGTTGAAAAGGTTATCGTAGTTTTTAACACGAAAAGAAACACCCCAACCGTTGTCTGTTTGAGCGAAACCGCCAACAGAAAGTAGCGTGATTGCACTTAATAAGAGTAATTTTTTCATTTACTTGAAAGTTTTAGCATTAAAAAAATAAGTTTAAGTATAAGTAGAATTGATTTTAAACATAAATATACAGCTTTTAGACGAAACTTTATCGCTCCGTCACGAATTTTATATGAAAAAAATGAAAATGAAAACATAATATTTGTCATGAAAAACCTAAGTAATTGATTTTTAATAAATTAAGAAATATTGATTGCATATAAACTTTTTGATTTTTTGCGTTTTAGTACAAAAACAATTATTCCGGCGAAAAAAAATAGTAAACTATTCATTCTACCGCTTCTATCGTTGTACCTTTGCACGCGATTTAAAAACCACTTCATTTTTCAATCGTATCTATGCCGAAAGACACTTCCATTCGTTCCGTTCTCATCATTGGCAGCGGACCTATTATCATAGGACAAGCCTGTGAGTTTGATTATTCAGGAACCCAAGCCGCCCGCAGTTTGCGCGAAGAAGGCATTGAAGTCATTCTAATCAATTCTAATCCGGCAACTATTATGACCGACCCGGTCACTGCCGACCACATTTATCTCTTGCCGTTGACCGTCGAATCTATTATTCAAATTTTAGAAAAACACCAAATTGATGCTATATTGCCGACAATGGGCGGACAAACGGCGTTGAACTTGGCAATTGAAGCAGATAAGATGGGTGTGTGGCAAAAATACAATTGTCGCATGATTGGCGTGGATGTTCACGCGATTGAATTGACCGAAAACAGAGAATTGTTCAAAAATTTGATGATTGAGATTGGGATGGATGTCGCGCCTTCTCTTATTGCTAATTCTTTTCTCGAAGGTTATGAAGCCGCGCAAAAAATCGGCTTCCCGCTTGTTATTCGTCCGAGTTTTACTTTAGGTGGAACGGGTGGAGGATTTGTGCATCAAGAATCTGAATTTGCCGATGCACTTAAACGCGGTCTCGATGCCTCGCCGACGCATGAAGTGTTGGTTGAAAAAGCAGTTTTGGGTTGGAAAGAATATGAATTGGAACTTTTGCGCGATGCGAATGATAATGTGGTGATTATTTGTACCGTTGAAAATCTCGATCCGATGGGCATTCATACCGGTGATTCGATTACAGTTGCACCGGCAATGACGCTTTCGGATACAGCGTTTCAAACTATGCGGAGCAATGCGATAAAAATGATGCGCTCTCTCGGAAACTTTTCCGGCGGATGCAATGTGCAATTCGCACTCGATCCGGCAACAGAAAAACTGATTGCGGTTGAAATTAATCCGCGTGTGAGTCGCTCATCAGCTTTGGCATCGAAAGCTACCGGATATCCGATTGCAAAAATTGCGGCGAAATTAGCGATTGGTTATAATTTGAATGAATTAAAAAATCAAATCACTAAAACAACTTCCGCATTTTTTGAACCGACACTTGATTATGTAATTGTAAAAATGCCGCGTTGGAATTTCGATAAATTTCCGGGTGCCGATGATACTTTGGGTTTACAAATGAAATCGGTGGGCGAAGTGATGGCAATTGGCAGAAATTTTTTGGAAGCACTTCAAAAAGCGTGTCAAAGTCAAGAAAACGGTCGCGCAGGTTTAGGAGCCGATAAAAAAGAATGGTTGCGCACCGAAGATATTTTAAAACGTTTAGAAAAAGCGAGCGATGATAGAATTTATCGCATCAAAGATGCTTTCCGTTTGGGTATTCCGACAAAAACAATTCAGAAACTTACCGGCATTGATGTTTGGTATTTGCGCCAAATAAAAAAATTAGTCACTTATGAAGAACGTTTGCAACGTTACAATGTCGCAGAAGATATACCTTTCGATTTTCTTTTAGAACTCAAACAACACGGATATTCCGATGCACAAATTGCTTGGGTATTGCGGATAAAAGAAGTCGAAGTAACCAATTACAGAAAAAAAATTGGCATTCGTCGCGTTTATAAAGTCGTAGATACGTGTGCTGCAGAGTTTGAAGCAAAAACACCTTATTTTTATTCGACGTTTGACGGCGAGAATGAAAGTATTCCATCAGATAGAAAAAAAATTATCGTTCTTGGTTCCGGTCCGAATCGTATCGGTCAAGGTATCGAATTCGATTATTGTTGTGTGCATGGTCTCTTGGCGATAAAAGAAGCCGGTTACGAAGCGATTATGGTGAATTGTAATCCGGAAACAGTGTCAACGGATTTCGACATCGCCGATAAATTATATTTCGAGCCGGTGTATTGGGAACATCTTTTAGAAATTATCGAACTCGAAAAACCCGAAGGCGTTATTGTTCAACTCGGCGGACAAACGGCGTTGAAACTTTCCGAAGATTTGCACCGTCACGGTATCAAACTCATCGGCACTTCTTATAATGACATGGATATTGCCGAAGATCGCGGCAGGTTTTCGGATATGTTGCGCGAACTCGACATTCCTTATCCGGAATTTGGTGTCGCAATAGATGCAGACCATGCTTTGGTACTGGCAAATAAAATCGGTTATCCGGTTTTAGCGCGACCGAGTTATGTTTTGGGCGGACAACGAATGAAAATTGTTATCAATGATACGGAATTGGAACGCGCCGTTTTAAATATTTTCAAACATTTACCCGACAATCGCGTTTTGATTGATCATTTTCTTGAACGCGCAAAAGAAGCTGAGATTGATGCAATTTGCGACGGCGAAGAAGTACACATAATGGGTATCATGGAACACATTGAACCCGCCGGCGTTCACTCCGGCGATTCAAACGCACTGTTGCCAACGTACTCGTTATCCGAAAAAGTTTTGGCTGAAATGGAGCAACACGCAAGAAAATTAGCATTCGCACTTAACATTCGCGGCTTAATCAATATTCAATTTGCGATTAAAAACGAAAAAGTTTATGTAATTGAAGCGAATCCGCGTGCATCTCGCACGACACCGTTTATTGCGAAGGCGTATCAATATCCATATTTAAATGTGGCGACAAAAGTGATGCTCGGTACTCATAAATTGTCCGATTTTGTTTTCACGAGAAAACTCGAAGGCTATGCGATAAAAGTGCCGGTGTTCAGTTTCAATAAATTTCCCGGTGTGGATAAAAAACTCGGACCGGAAATGAAATCCACAGGTGAAGCGATACATTTCATAAAAGATTTAAAAGACCCGTATTTCAGAGAGTTGGAACGTAATCGGTCTATGTTTTTGTATCAATAAGATTTGGGTTAAAAATCCTAACACAAAAAATGTTTTATTATCATTTTCAAAAAATCGCGCAAAGAAATTTTTCTTTACGCGATTTTTTTTTATTTTTGGACGACGAAACCATAGAATGATGAATTGTGAATAGTGAATGATGAAGTTCATTTGTAATTCAACCTTCATCATTCACCTTTCACCCTT
>JAYTNA010000456.1:0-4639 GCA_043748865.1 Saprospiraceae bacterium | reverse complement strand
TATTTTATAACTGTATTCATGCCTGTTAATATATTCCGTTTGACCGACAAACCGGACATCTTTTCGGATTGTAAATACATCGCCCCCGAAAGTGTAAGTGCGTTTTATTAACGCAGGTTTTTTATCGTTGCCGTCAATTCCTAAAATTTCGGTGATGATTTGTGTGTTGCCGTTGTCTAATATTTTTTTTGATATGACGGGCGATTCATCTAATACAGTACCATTTTTTGAAATTGAAAAAGTATCAACCAAGTTAGCTTTCGGTTCGTCGGGATAAATATGTTTGAAAAGAAAATCATTACCACCGGCGATTTGTTCAATATCCATGTTTGCCGGCATTGTATAAAGTTTTTTGCTCGTGTAATCAAGGTAAGTTAAAGTACCTTGCCAAGAACCAATCAACGGTTTAAAATCAGCGGCGGAAATAATCGAGGCAATTTGCGCACCGCTTGAATAAATGCCGGATAAAAAAAATACAAAAGCAATTAATGCGTTTCTAAAGTTCATTTTTCATTTTATTTTTATTCAAAAATTGGTTATTTTGACGTTATACTGCCACTACCGGTACTGCTTACCATTGTTTGTGCCGGATGCCCGTAATAAGTAATATTACCACTACCCGTTGATTTTGCAGAAATACTTTCTGTAGCCATGCAAGTAATATTTCCGGAACCGGTAACTTTAGCTTCGAGCGTATGCGCTTTTAAATTGTCGGCTCCAATATCGCCGCTGCCTGTTACACTGTACGCAGCCGATTGCGCCGTTCCGCTTTTCATATTAATATTACCGCTGCCTTTAAGATGCACATCAATTGAAGATGTGCAATCAATATATTTCAATTTGATATTGCCGCTGCCTCGCAACCCAACTTCAAGTTTATTACTTTTAATATCGCTTAAAGCAGTCAAATTACCACTGCCACTCAAAGAAATAGTTTCAACCGTTGGCGTATTAACATACACCGTCAATTTGTCAAACTTATAATTCGTGTAATCTCTTTTTTTAAATCGAACGTGTAAAATATTATTCTCAACAACCGTTTCAATTTCTTGTGCGATGTTCGCTTGCGCGACGACATCAACGGCAGTTTCACTGCTTTGTTTGAGCATGACATCGCCCGAAAATTCTAAACTCACACCGGTAAAAGTACCTACGTTTCTTTTGTCGGTGACAATTTCGCCTTGGCCGATGATTGTTTGTGAATTACCATTACAAGAAAACAAACTGAAAAGCATATAAATGCTGACCGAAGCTACAATTAACTTTTTCATAAAATTAAAAATTGATGAATTAATGTTGATATTCGATAAAGACAAATTAAAATCGGAAGGTTGCATGTTTTAAATTAAAAATTAAAAATTAAAAAAACTAAGTGAACTATGTCAACTATGTACCTATGTGGTCTAAAAATTAAAAATTAAAATTGTAACGCGTATGTTTGTGTTAAAATTCAAAGGTAACAAAATTTTTCATGGTTTTTAAATACTTATTTTAACGCTTTTAACGCATCAGTACTAAACGATTAACAAAATTTTAAGAAACTTTTCGTTGGTTTGCGTCTCTATATTATCTAACAAGTTTAGAATAAAAATCGATTTACTTTTTTCGCTATGAGCCTGCATCTATCAGTTTTAAATTTGAAGACTGATAGATAATAGCTTATAACTGGATTCTTCACCTCTTCCTAAAATTCATGAAAAAAATTATCTTAATCGCTTTGGCGACATCTTTTATTGGCTTTTCAGCTTGTACTGCTTTGCGCGACGCGGCAGCCATTGCCATACTGCGTCAACTTACAAATGATGATATTGCTAACGCATTAAAATTGGCATTGCAATTTGGTATCGGCAACGGTGTTGACGGACTTTCTAAAAAAGGCGGCTTACTCAACTCGGCTTATAAAATTTTATTGCCGAAAGAAGTACAACCGATTACCGACAAGTTAAGACAAATCGGTTTGGGTTCGATAGAAAATTCAATCGTAGAAAAAATAAACGCCGGGGCGGAATCTGCCGCCGGAAAAGCAGCACCGATTTTTTTGGACGCACTTAAAAATATGACTATCACCGATGCGATGAGTATTTTGATGGGTGATAAGAATTCGGCAACTAATTTTTTGCGCACCAACACTTCCGATAAACTGTATCAAGCCTTCAGTCCGATTATCGCATCTTCTCTCGATGAATTTGGCGCGCGTAAAGCATGGACAGATGCCGTAGGCACATACAATAAAATTCCGTTTGTACAAAAAATGAATCCGAGTCTTGATGATTACGTTACGACGCAAACTATGAATGCGATGTTCAGTATGGTGGAAACGAAAGAACGTTCTATTCGTGCCAATCCGGCAGAACGTACAACGACTTTGATGCAACAAGTTTTTGCAAAACAAGACGGAAAGTAGACGACTAACAATGGACGACGGACAACAGATAACGGAAAAGAAAAAATTCTGATTCTCCGTCGTCTGTTGTCCGTCGTCCGTTGTCTACATTCCATCAATCATTAATCCTATACTTCCACCCACCCAATCTTTATCTTTATTATACCGCACACCAATCATTAAACCTTTACTTGCGCGTACTAAATTAGTAACTAAAGTCGGACGCGGCGCATTTTTTTCCCAAACGAACATTAAACGCAATTCTACTTTTGCCTGTCCGGAAGGAGTTTCTAAAACATTCGCATAATTTACTTTTTCTTGAAGAATATAATTTTCGGGATTTTTTACGTCAGTAATATCTTGCGGTGTCACATCTATTTTTACGCCTTGACCTGAAAAAGAAAATAATGGTTTCAACACATAGTTTTTCAAATCGAGTGCAGATGTATCTGTATCCTTCAAAAAAAAAGTTTTCGGAATATACGGGCTATCAAAAAACGGCAAAGTGTGTTTCGAGATGCGGAAAAACCAATTCGGATGACCAATCCATTCTACGTTCAAATCGTCAGTGAACTTAAATTTTGGTTTTAAATCCGTTCGGCGAGCGAGTTCATCAAAGATGACGCGGTTATAAATTTTTTTGACGCGCGTACTGCGTCCCCTTTTGTTCGTATAATACAAATTTTTTCCGCGCTTCCGAATTTTTGTTAAACACACAGTTTCAATACCGAGATAATTTTCGGTGGCTAAAAAATCAATCAAAGTATTTTGTTTTTCCGGTTCTATTTCCAGTAAAATAACTTGTTCAGGCGGTGTATCACCGACAATGACGCGGCGCATGGTTTCTAAATAAGTTTTTTCGTCTAAGCCGTTAAAAAAAGGCGTGAGCATTTTCGGCAAATCGAAATTTTTTTTATACGTTTTGAATAAATCCAATTGAAAAAAATACAACGATGGGAAACCTTGCAACTCAATTAATTTCGGTACTAACTCACCATTTTCTTCACATACACCGAAATCAATGACTAAAAAAGTCGTGTGTGCATCTTCATTCGGAACGAGAATATCGGAAGATGCATTTATCTCTAACGCCGCTTGACTATTACTTTTAAAATCCGGGCGACGCAAAACGTCAATAATATGCTCGCAAGCTGCAAGTGTTTTTTCTTTAAATGCTTCCGAAAAAAACACCGGCGTTTCACAAATTCTGAACGTTGGTTTGTAATCGTACAAATTTTCAAGATCTTGCAAAAACGCGTCGTATTTTTCCGGTGTGAAATTTTTATTATAAACTGTTCGTAAATTTGGAATCATTTGTAATTTTTTTTGTTTCAGGCTTTATATTTATAATATTTTATTTAAAAACTAAATTTGAGTACGATTTTTGCAATGTAAAGTTGACATATAGGTAACGCATCTTAATTTGAGACACTTAATTCAAAACAGCTTCCCATGATTCTTTTCAAATTTACACTCGCATTGTGTGCTGTGGCGCAATTTATTACATTTATTTCAAAACCTGAAGGTAGCTCTGTTTTTTTAGAGAATAAAAAAACAACTAAAATTAGGGCGTGAAAATGGTGATTGGTTTATTGGCGATGAGTTTATTGTTCTCTGAAAATTCTGATTCAGAAACCAATAAACTTATCGCCAATAAACCAATTAACCACCAACCTTTTTCTCAAATTTATTCCGCCAAAACGGATAACTCAAAACAGCAAAAAGTATCACCACTGTACCGATATAAAACGAAGGCGATAATTGTTTATTCTCTTTTAAAAGCAATGCCGCCAATATAATACCGTACACCGGTTCCAAATTGACGGTGAGATTTGTCGCAAATGCAGATAATTCTCGCAAAGCGCGTACACCTAACCAATAAGTAAAATTTGTACATAAAATAGCAAGAATAAATAAATAAATCCAATCCGAAGTTTTCGGCGGCATCATAGTCGCGGTTTTATCGAATACAAAATAGAACGGCAGCAAAAAAGTCATCAATAAAAGTCCGCCACTGAGTTCCAAGAATGTTACAGTCATGGCATCGGCTTTATCCACCATTTTTTTATTCAGTACAGAAAACACCACCACAAAAATAGCGCAAAGTAATCCGGCAACAAGTCCGGCGGTCATATTAGACGGCAAACCGTGTGCGACATAAAACATCGCCGGAATAATGACAGCACCGAGCGATACTTCGTACCATTTTATTTTTGTTTTGTTCACCAGCGGCTCCACTATCGAGGACATAAACGA
>JAYTNA010000455.1:0-8159 GCA_043748865.1 Saprospiraceae bacterium | reverse complement strand
TTTTCTTTGTGAACTTTGTGATAACCTTTGTGTCCTTTATGTTTAATTTTAACGCAAAGGACACAAAGGTTATCACAAAGTTCACAAAGCACGATTAGTTTGTAAACGTTTTAGAATTCTTTGAACACTAATGATCAGTCATCAACTATCGAACACAATTAATCAGTTTGCCGTTTCATTGGCTTTGAGCGCAAATGCTTCTGTTAAGTTTTTATCTATTGCGCTTTTCAAAACGCGGATAAAAACACCTTTACTGATTTCAAGCGTTATTATATCGCCGTCAATTTTATTTACTTTACCGATAATCCCGCCACCTGTGACGACATCTTTACCTTTTTCGAGCAAATTTTCAAAAGTTTTTTGAACTTTCGCTCTGTCCATTTGCGGCTTTATCATAAAAAAATAAAACACCACCGGTATCATCAATAATGGTAAAAATTGCATGATAGTACTGCTTCCGCCTGCTTGTAGAAAAAACATAATTAAAGTTAGTTGGTTAGTTGGTTAGTTAGTTAGTTAGTTGGGTAGAAAACTAACCAACTAACCAACTAACCAACCAACTAACTATTAAAAAATAAATCTGGTTGAAAGAAAATGCGACATATCGTCTTTAATAATCGTATTGAACAGTTCTTTATTCGCCGGTGTATCTTTTGTAGCGACGACAGTGCGAATAGAAAAACTACGCAGTGCATCGAAAACGGATAAAGTCCCTTGCGCTGAATCTTTTCGACCGGTAAAAGGAAAACTGTCTGGTCCGCGTTGACATTGTGCATTGATATTGACACGCGACACTTGATTGACGAGATGATCCAATAAATTCGCCGTTTCTTTCGGGTCAGTATCAAAAATAGAAACTTGTTGTCCGTGATTCGATTCGATGAGATACTGAATCGGTTCTTCCGGACTATCGAAAGGCACGACAGGAATGACGGGACCGAATTGTTCTTCGGTATATAAAGTCATGCCTTTACTTACCGGATAAACGACTGCCGGATAATAAAAAGATTCTAAATTTTCGCCGCCGTTTGTGTTGACAATTTTTGCACCTTTTGAAATAGCATCATCCACGATACTTTTCAAATATTGAGGTTTTTCGGGTTCTGCAACCGGTGTTATACCCACGTTTTTATCCCAAGGCATTCCGAGTTTCATGGCAGCGATGCCGGCATCAAATTTTTCTAAAAAACTATCTGCCAACGAGCGATGCACCCAAATAATTTTAATCGCCGTACATCTTTGACCGTTAAACGACAACGAGCCGAGTAAACATTCTTTTACTGCCACATCTAAATCGGCATTAGGCATAACTATCGCGGCATTTTTTGCATCTAAACCCAAAACCGAACGCAGACGGTTAAGCTTCGGATGCAATTTTTGTAATCTATCTGCCATTTTACTTGAGCCGATTAAAGTGAGGACATCAACTTTTCCGGAACTCATCAACACCGGCACAACTGCACTGCCTCTGCCGTACAAAAAATTAATCGCGCCTTTCGGGAAACAGTCGCGGTAGGCTTCTTGAAAAATATAATGCAACAAAATACCTTGTCGCGGCGGTTTGAACATCACGACATTACCCATCAACAACGCCGGAATCAACATTGTATAAGTTTCGTTCAAAGGATAATTGAACGGACCCATACATAAAACGATACCGAGCGGCGAGCGGCGAATTTGCCCGATAACACCTTGCTCAATTTTGAAACCACTACTATTGCGATCTAAAATTTTTAATTCTTCAATTGTATTGACCATATACTCCACCGTTCTGTCAAATTCTTTTTCCGAATCGGCGAGACTTTTTCCAATTTCCCACATCAATAGTTTTACGACGTGGGCACGAAAACCAATCATTTTTTTTACAAAATTTTGAGCGCATTTTATTCTGTCTTCAACTCCCATCGTAGGCCATTCGCCGCGACCATTATTATATGCTTCTTCGGATGCCGCTAATGCTTGTAATGCTTCTTTTTCACCAATAAGCGGATAACTTCCTAAAAGTTTTGGTTCGAGTTTTCCGGCATTTTCAATTAAAATCGGCGAAAAAACTTCCTGTACATCTCCCGTCCATTTATGCATTTCACCACCGATGAGATATTGTCGTTGGTGTAAAGGTTCATTAAATTGAAATTCTTTCGGAATATCTGATTCTTTTGGAAAGAGGAATGTCATAATTGATAATTAATTTGTAGTTGATGCAAAGGTAATCAAAAGACCTATCTATTCCACAATAATTTCATCTAAATACATCCAAGCCGGTTGGCCTTCTCCTTTCAAGCCTTTCGGTATAGTGCCAATATTTTTCGCAAAAACCTTTAAATATCGTTTAGGTTTAGTTACACCGGAAAAATTAAGAAAGGCTTCTCGTGTATAATTCCCCTCATCTCTTGTTGCTGCAAAATCCGCCCGATTAATATCCATCCAAGTTTTTCCGTCGTTTGAAACACTGATCATCACATAATCCGGTATAAAAATACTTTCCGAATTGCCTCTGGTGAGCGGTTTATTCAAAAAATTTATGCGCACATTTTTAAACTGTCGCGGTGTGCCGAAATCAAAAACAGCTTCCATATCATTTTGTTTGAAGCCTGTCCAACCAATACTTGACTTGTGTGAGTTTTCCACTACGCCGTCTGTCAAGCTCATCAGATTATCATCCGACGGCAATTTGCTTGCCGGGTACGTGAGCATGTAAGTTTTTTTTAGGACCGTACTTTTTCTGAATTTTTTTTCAAAATCATTACAATATATCGTCGTATCCCGAATCAAAACAGCTTTTAAATTCATATCTTTTGAAAACGGAATCGGTGTTGCATATTTACTCGAAAGTGTTGATGGTTTTGAACCGTCGGTAGTATAATAAATATCACCACCGTTTAATTCGGATGTCATTTCAATAGCCGCTTCACTGTCAACAATAACTACATTAGCTTGCGGATCGAAAAGGCGTTTGCAAAAATCAATATTTAAAGCCTCGAGACGTTTCGCGTGATAGGATAACCTGTCCGTAAAACTACACCAATTTTTACTTGCCTTCGCCGACCACGCCGTTTCCGATAAGGCAATCGCTCTCGGGAAAACCATGTATTCTACGGACGATCCCGTCGGCAAATATTCCGTCCAAATATTTCCTTGCACGCCCAGAATATACTTGGTTTGTTCCGACGTAAGTTCACTCGGATAAGGTTCGTAATTATAAACAGTTTTTAACGGTAAATAACCGCCGATAGCTAACGGTTCATTGACCGGATTAGCTTGATAATAATCGAAATAAACATAAGTTGACGGAGTCATTATCACATCATGATTTTGTTTGGCGGCTTCAATACCGCCTTTTTCGCCGCGCCAACTCATCACAGCGGCAGTTGGAGAAAGCCCGCCTTCGAGAATTTCATCCCAACCCAATATTTTTTTGCCTTTAGCTGTCAGTATTTTTTCTACGCGCCCGATAAAATAACTTTGCAATTCTTCTTCATCTTTCAATCCGTGTTCCTTCATTAAATTTTGACAAAATTCACTTTTTTTCCAAGCTGCTTTCGGACATTCATCGCCACCGATGTGGATATATTTCGCCGGAAATAAACCGGCAACTTCACCCAAAACTTTATCAATAAAATCAAAAGTTGTTTCACTCGGACAAAAAACATCTTCAAAAATACCCCAAGTAGTTGCTGCTTCATATTTTTTTGAAGCATCACACGAAAATTCCGGATAAGCACTTAAAGCCGCCAAAGCATGACCCGGCATTTCAATTTCCGGAATGATAGTAATGAATTTATTTTGGGCATATTGCACCACATCTTTTATTTCTTCTTGCGTATAAAACCCGCCGTATTCTTTGCCGTCGAAAGATCGTGGTTCTTTCAAATAAGAACCTTCCATCGTTTCTTTTCTTTTTGAACCGATTTCTGTCAACTTCGGAAACTGTTTTATTTCTATGCGCCAACCTTGATCGTCGGTTAAGTGCCAATGAAAAGTATTGAATTTGTGCAATGCCAAAGCATCAATATATTTTTTCACAAATGACACCTGAAAAAAATGTCTGCTCACATCTAAGTGCATACCGCGATAGCTAAAACGCGGTTTGTCCACAATTTCTACCCCCGGCAATTCAAAAAACCGATCAGATGCTTGTTTATTTACGGATTGATAAACCATCGGCGGCAAAAGTTGTAAAATGGTTTGAACAGCGTAAAAAAAGCCCTTACTTGTGTTTGCACCAATTAAAATCTTATCCGGTGAAATGCTCATGCGATAACCTTCGTCACCGATAGAATCGTCAGCGATTTTTTGAAAAACAATTAAATTCGTTTGCCCGCGCATACCGTGCGGATACACTTGTTTCACAACAGGAGCTTTTATGCCTGCGATATTGGTTAAAAAAAGTGCGGCATTGTTAATATCGGCATCCGGTTCACTGACAAAACATCTTGTCTTTGCTGAAAATTTAAAAAAACCGCGCGTCATCTCCATTTTATAAGGCATCGGAATAACGCTTACACTCGGGTTACGCCGAAAAAATCCGGAATCTATTGTCTGTCCGAATGTAATAAAAGTGCAAATCACAAAAATTGAGATTAAAGCAATAGGCTTCATTATGTAGATTTTATTTAATTGAAAGACAATAGACAATAGATAATTGGACAATAGACAATTTTTTATTTTTCGTTGTTCATTGTTCATAATTAATTTTTTATGCCACAACGTTACATTATCTTTTACAAAAAATGATAAAAAAAGAAAAAAAACTTGCGAAAAAATTTGTGAACTCAAAAATTAATACTACCTTACGTTCATAATTCTGAACAATTAGGAGTGCAGCAATTAAATTTTGAAAAATACTGTTAAAGTATTTTTTTTGTCCGGTCATACTTTTTAATTTGCGTTATATTTTTATCCACCTTTATTTTTTCACTTAAATCTTCAGCCAATGAATATTACATTCGACGAGTTGCGCCACATTAAACACAGCTTGCCTCATGGCAGTATTTCCAAAATTGCTCACGAACTTAACAAAAACGAGCAAGACATTCGGAATTTTTTCGGTGCGCATAAAGGCACCTCAAATGATTGGCATTTAGAACCCGGTCCCGACGGCGGTATCATCAACGTCAAAGACACCACCATTTATGAAGCAGCAAAGCGAATTCTTCTCAAGACTGAACAGCAATAGAAAAAATTACGAATTACAAATTATAAATTACGATTTTTTTTCTAGAAAAATTAATCTTTCATTCAATTTGTAAATCGAAACATTTACTTCTTTTGTAAAAAATAATTAATCAAAAAGAACCGATAACTAAAAAAACAACTGCCCACTTTGACGTGGTGCAGTTGTTTTTATTTTACGGACAGTTTTGTCTAATCTTTTTTCAAAATACTTTCCGCCTCCGAAAAATCAGTACTCGTTTTTTTTCCGATGTCAATCGCATCTTTAGCAGCAGATTTTGCTTTTCGTTCTTTACCGATTTTTTGATAAAGATGCACCAAAATCATTTGATTGCTCACCGTTCGGTCGAGTTTAACGGCGCGTTTCGCCCATTTAAGTGCTTCGTTGAGTTGCTTTTTATCTTCAATTTGTTCATTGAAAGTAATAGCGGCTAAGGCAAGCTCATCAGCATTGTCCTTGTAAATATTAAAATATTTGATGGCTGAAAGTGCGTAATTGCCTCTGTCGCCTTTCATGCGATAATAAATGAGCCGATAAAATTTTGAAGTGCGGTTAACATCTTTGGGTTGACTGAGTGCGATGAGCGTATCTGCTTCAGTGAGTTCCGGCAAATTTTGGTTATTATACAATCGTTCATCCACCAAATTTTTTATTTTGAGTTGAATATCTGCAGGAGGCAAACGATTTTCAAAAACTTTGCGGTTGTGTGCGAGTGTATAAAAAAAAGTATCCGTCGCACTTTCAGCAAAACGGTAAATAAAATCTAAATTGTCCGGATTGCACCATATATCGGGTTGCGTTTTGAAGTATTGAACGGCAATAGATTGTCGGCGCAAATCCAATGCTTCTTGCAATTTTAAAGCGTATTCTTTCAAAAAATTCGACTGACGTTCACCTGTGTCGTAACGTTTTGTCCACGCCGACAAACCTTCATCGGCTTTCATTGCTTGACTGCCCAAATCTAAAAAACGTTCAACGTCTTGAAAACCGACAGCCTTGTGTACAGATTCACCGGCACTGTTCAAAAAAAGTAGCGTCGGAAATGCAGTGATACCGTTTTTTTGTTGAACAGACGGACCCTCACCGGCTTCCATATCTAATTTTAAATTGACAAAATTTTTATTGTAAAATTCCGCAACCGAAGAATCCGTAAAAACAAGTTTGGACATCATTTTGCACGGACCGCACCAAGTGGTGAAACAATCCACAAAAATAATTTTGTCTTCTGCTTTTGCTTTTGCAAGTGCTTCTTTATAATTTTCGTGAATAAATTGTATGCCGGCGGCAGTCGAAGAGTCAGTCTGTGCGAACAAAGTGATTTGAAAAAAAATACAAATCGGAATTGCGTAAAAAGGTTTCATAATAGTTTAGTTGGTCGGTTTATTGGTTTATTGGTTGATTAGTTTATTAGTTAATCGGAAATACCAATAAACCAATAAACCAACCAACCAACCAACAAATTATTTCACATCGCCGACAACCACTTTACCATCATAACGTGCGCCTTCTTCGACGTGCAATTTTTTTGTTTTAATATCACCCTTGATGTACGAAGTTTCGAGCAAATGTAAGGTATTTTCAACTTCAATTGTACCAAAAACTTGTCCTTTAATCGTCGCTTCGCCGGCGCGAATCGTTCCTTCAACGATGCCTTCGGTGTCCATCACCAAACGTTTTTCGCAAATGAGGTCGCCGATAATTTTACCGTCAATACGAATGTTTTCTGTCACACGCAACTTACCTTCAATAACCGTGCCTTTGGCAATGATACAAGTTAAACCGGTTTCAGTACTTTGTGAAGCAACACCGTTTGAAGAAGATGCAGTTGGTGATTTCTTTTCGTTAAAAATAGCCATAATTTTTTGTTATTTTTGCTGCGTTTTTTAAATAAATTTTGCTGATTGATTTACAGGTTGGAACAGGTAAAGTTTATAAAAATGCAAGATACAAACAAATTTAAACACATTATTAAGAAGCAAAACAATTGCTCTCATGATTAAGAAAAACATTAACATTTTAGCGATTGAATCTTCGTGCGATGACACATCTGCAGCTATTGTTCAGAACGGAAAAATATTGAGTAATGTTACAGCCACACAACTCGAACATACAAAATATGGCGGCGTTATTCCGGAATTGGCTTCACGTCAACATCAAAAATTGATTGTTTCTGTTGTGAACAGTGCGTTTGAGAAATCAGGCGTTTTGAAATCGGATATAGATGCCGTTGCATTTACGATCGGTCCGGGTTTAATGGGTTCGCTATTGGTGGGTGTTTCTTTTGCAAAAGCGTTTGCGATGAGCAGAAATTTACCGATGATTCAAGTTAACCACATGGAAGCGCATATTTTAGCACATTTTGCCGAAACACCTTATCCGAAATTCCCTTTTCTGTGTTTAACTGTTTCCGGCGGTCATACGCAAATTGTGCGCGTTGATGATTATTTTTCGATGACCGTACTCGGAAAAACTTTAGACGATGCTGTGGGTGAGGCTTTCGATAAAACCGGAAAAATTTTGGGTTTAGATTATCCGGCAGGACCGATTTTAGATAAATTAGCGCAACAAGGTACGCCGCTTTTTAAATTTCCGGAACCACAAATTCCGGGTTACGATTTCAGTTTCAGTGGTTTGAAAACTTCTATTCTTTATTTTTTACAAAAACAAGTCGCAGAAAATGCGAATTTTATTTCCGAAAACTTAAACGATATTTGCGCTTCCGTTCAAGAACGAATCGTGACAATTCTTTTAAAAAAATTTAGAAAAGCAGCGCACGATACCGGCATCAAAGAGTTAGCTATTGCCGGCGGTGTTTCCGCTAATTCAGGCTTGCGAAATGCTTTGAAAATTTTGGCTGAAAAAGAAAAATTTAACATCCATATTTTACCGATGTCGTTATGTACAGACAACGCGGGTATGATTGGTATTGCAGCGCACTATAAATTTTTAAAAAAAGATTTTTGTGCAACGGATATTTCGCCGATTG
>JAYTNA010000454.1:0-1765 GCA_043748865.1 Saprospiraceae bacterium | reverse complement strand
AAAAACATTAAAGACAAATAATTAAATAAATCCCAAGCAAAAAAAATACCTGAGCCAATTAACACAAGCCCAAACAATCGCGCTTTTTTATCACCCCACAAAACTGCAAAAGATTTAACGCCGTCTTGTGTATCTCCTTTAATGTCTCGTAAATCGTTGGTATTTATTTGCACCATTATGAAACAAGTTATCATACCACTTAAATATATGAAGCGCGGATTAAGCCAATTCACTTTCAGAACGATGCCGGGCAAACCTAAAGTCAATACTATCCATAAAAAAGCAACCATGATGACTTTCATTCCCGTCAATGCTTTTAAAGAGAATGAGTATCGAAATATTTTTATTTTTTTAGTATAAAGCAAACAAGGAACGATGCCTGTCAATATCGGAATAATCAATATCGAATACATCGAAAAAAAAATCAGCAGTAAAACTATTACACACAACATCACCGGTTTTAAATAAGTTTGCGAGGCATACCATTGTGTTTGTTCCGGATTATTTACCCAATCTGACTCGCGGACAAAAATTCTGTCCAACGTATAAAAAAGCCAAGTGAAACAAAATGAGAGCGCGCACATCAATAAATTCGGTGACGTTTGCAATATTTTATACGTCAAACCCGTCCAAGCTGTGGCATCTAAGGCGATGGGAATATTGCTCCAGATAAAAAATTTATAGAACTTCATATCTAAAAAGCTTTGGTTAAAACTTTCAGTCGCACTAAATACTCATAGGAAGTCGCGGGATTTTTTAAATCTAAATGTTCAAGCGAGCGCAACAAACTGTCCATCACATATTTCTGAATTAAAGGCTGCTTGATGCCTTCTGAAAAAATATCTCCCATTTTATATTGACTGCTGAAATCTTTCTGCCACAATGCATCAAAATTTTTCAAGGTTTCTTCATTTAGTTTTCCGTCATTAAGATACGTATTAATTGTATCGCCGGCGTAAATACCTGTTTGAATGGCATACGAAATACCTTCGGCAGTAATCGGATTGACGAAACCGCCGGCATCACCAATCAAAATTAAATTATTGGGTACACGCGACCAATTAAAATCACCGAAAGCCAATGGTATTTTTCCGCCTTTCAAACTACCAATCAATTGTGCATTTTTTAATTTTTTGGAAGCAATCGGATGATTGGCAACAAAATCGTGCAATAACTCTTTGATATTTATTTTTTTATCTTCTACAATGTTTTGAAAAGTTCCGCCTCCGATATCCGCTGTTGTAGGTGAAGTCGGAAAAATCCAGAAATAACCGGGCAAAATATTATCAGAGAAATAAACTTCAATTGTGTTGTTCAAATCGGTAACATTACTGTAATAACCTCTAACAGCCAAAGCAGATGATTTCGGGTCTTTGTTTGCTTGACCCAAAATAGAATTGACACCCGTTGCATCAATAATAATATCGGCTGTGAAAGCTGCTTCTTTACCCGCAATGGTTACGCCTTTTATTTTTGTATCCGCATATATCGCACCCATTACTTTTGTATCAGATAAAAAAGTGACGGAAGGATAAGATAAAGCGTTTTCTAAAAGGATATTATCAAATTCATGGCGACTGATAATTTATGCCAAGGCATCGTTTGTCAATGGTTTTTCAAAAACTAATTTAGTATTATCTCGAAACACCAAAGTATAACCATTGGTTTGAAACGGGCTTTCGGTTTTTATTTTCGTATCTAGCCCCAAACGTCTTAAAGCCGGCAATGCTTTATAAGTAACACCATCACCACAAGTTTTATCTCT
>JAYTNA010000453.1:0-1751 GCA_043748865.1 Saprospiraceae bacterium | reverse complement strand
CTTGCCGGCGGAAAGAAGTCGTGCATCGGCGGGTGCCGGGAGTTATGGCGGAAAATTATATTTAGTCGCGGGTATTCAACACGGACATTCGAGTGGCACGACAAATATGTTTGATGTTTACGACCCGCAAACAAATAAATGGACGGCTTTGGCTGGTGCACCACATATTCGCGATCATTGTGCCGGTGCGGTCGTGAAAGATAAATTATACATCGCCGGCGGACGCAATACGAGTTACCATGAACCAAATAATTTCATGGCATTTTTTTCCAAAACTGTTTTAGATGTAGATTGTTACGATTTCAAAACCGGCACATGGTCAACTTTGTCGGCAAAATTGCCACTTGGCAGTGGGGGAGGGACAATGGTCAATTTAAACGATATTCTGTATTATATGGGCGGCGAACGTGCAACAGATACGGAAAGGAACACAGCAAGAAAAAATGTTTTTAGTCTTGACCTCACAACCACAAACGCTTGGCAAATTGAGGATAGTTTGAAACAAGCACGTAACGGTATGGCTGCTGCTGTACTAAACAATAAAATTTATGTATTTGGTGGTGACGGCGGTGGTGGATCCGGCGGACCTCCTCCTCCAATTAATACTACTGCCGGTCAACAAAAAAATATGCCGCCACCACCAAAAGGTATGCCGCACGATCCGCGACCTGCGGGTGTTTTAGAAGTTTTTCTAAGGAATAAGTACCAATGATTGATTTTTTCAAAACTCTCGTCGCACCAAGTATTGGTGAGTTTAAAGATAAAGGTTCAAAATTTTTAGCATTTGCATATCCTATCGAGGATGTTTCAGATGTGGCAATAATTGTTGACAAACTACAAAGAGAACACATAAAAGCGCGTCATTTTTGCTATGCCTGGCGTTTGGGTATTACCGGAAATAGTTTTCGTGCTAACGATGATGGTGAACCGGGTGGAACTGCGGGCAAACCTATTTTAGGTCAGATAGATAGTTTCGGTATTACAAATATCGTGATTGTAGTTGTGCGCTATTTCGGCGGTACTCTGCTCGGCACCGGAGGATTAATTCACGCATATCGAGAAGCAGCGCGTTTAGCAATGACAGATGCCGTCATGATTGAAAAATTTATTGAAGATACTATTGTTTTCAACTTCGACTATGTGATGATGCCGCAAGTCATACAAGCAATTAAAAAGGAAAACATCACAATAAGTAACCAAATTTTTGAAAATGATTGTACATTGACGTTTAAAATTCGTCAATCGGAAACCGATTTAAAATTACAAAAATTAAAAGCACTCATCGGAAATATCAGTTTGGATGAAGCCGCACAAAAAAAATTTTCTGATTTAGGAATAAGAATTAATGGTTGAAAGTTGATGGTTGATAAAATGAAAATCTTTTTTGAAAATAAAAACGCGCAAAGAAATTTATTTTTCTTTGCGCGTTTTTTTAACCATTAACCGTCAACCATTAATTCTATAATTTAATAACCGCTTTAACGACATCTTTAACGCCTTTCGATTCTACGCGCAACAGATATTGTCCGCCCGTAAAATTATTAATATCAATGTGTTCAGGAGATGCACCACTCACGTTTTGTACTTGACGCACGACTTGAAGCACACCGATTTGATTGTATAAATAAAGTGTCACATCTTTACCTTTATAATCTTTCAAGTTGACATCAATGTAATCATTCGTCGGATTCGGGAAAACGCCCAAGCCTTTTAAAGCAGTAAAATTTACTTTTTTAACATCCGATAAAATC
>JAYTNA010000452.1:0-6956 GCA_043748865.1 Saprospiraceae bacterium | reverse complement strand
GACAATTTAAAAAAATCTGCGCCGTTCGGATTGTTGCGCAAGAAAGCGTAATTTTTACTTTCAATGATATTTCTAAATTCCGCGTCGGTTAAATAACTTTTGAAATAATTTTTTGCAAACGGGAAATATTTTTCGTCGGGTAAATAACGGCTGTCGAATTTTTCAAATTCTTCTTCCAACAATTCATCTCTGGTTTTGAAATACGGGATTACGCCGAATATTTTTTCAATTATTTCGCGTAGTGAAAGTTTTCTGTCCAATCTCAAAGCGGCTCTTAATTTTTCGGTATTGTAAAACGCCTCCGGCTTATCGAAAAAATCATCGCGGATATATCGCTCCAACTCATCCATATTTTTTTCGGAAAAAAAGGTACGAATTTTTGAATCCGCTTTTATTGTATCTTCAAACCGCTCAAAATACATTCGGTCAATTTTCATTCCTTCCATACCGATGTCATTGACCATCATTGTTTTCAACGGATCCGGATTGGTATTATCATATTCGTCAGCAATATACGTAGCGCGTTTGGAGCCGTCATTTTTTGAAGCAGTAATCGGGAGTTTTAAAACTTCATCGTAATTGAATTCGTTTTCAAAATATTCACAATTGGCAAAAAAATCGAAAAGTTTGAACCGGTTTTTTTTCGGGTGCAGCACTGATTGCGCTGCCGTTTTATCTAAAAATTCTTTTAAGAAATTATGTGTACGCGTTCCTCTGCCTTTTATTTGAATAAAATCGGTCGGCGAAAAAATCGGGCGCATCAAAACGATATTCAACAAATCGGTGCAATCGTAACCGGTTGTCATCATGCCGACGGTGACGCAAACGCGCGTTTTGCTCGTCTTGTACATCGGATTAAAATTGCCCGCACCGTTTAAATTGTTGTTTGCGAAATTAATAGAGAACTGTTGCGCGTCGGTGATAAAAGACGTTACCTGAACCGCAAAATCGGAATTGTACCGGTCTTTATATTTTAAATCCGCCAATTCATTGAGCATTTGCGTAATTTTTCCGGCGTGGTTCTGACTCACACAAAAAATAATGGACTTACCGATTTCATTTGTAACAGGGTCTAGTAAAGCGTTTTCAATAAATGTTTTGCAAAGAATGCGGTTTGTATTTTCGCTGAAAAATTTTTTCTCAAAATCTTTTTGATAAAAAAAACTTTCTTCCGTGTTGCCTTCGTCGTTCAAAGTTGTAATAGTATAACCTTGTTTTGAAATCAATTGCGTAGTAATTTCTGTACGCGCATCTATTACGGTCGGATTAATTAAAAATCCGTCTTTCACACCATCCAACAAACTGTATTGAAAAGTTGGTTTGCCGTCTTCACAACCGAAAGTGGTGTAAGTATCGAGCAATAAACGCCGTTCCAACTCTCGCGGATCTTTTTCGTTGAGTGTTTCGGTATCAATTTTTTTCAAATAATCTTTCGGTGTTGCCGTCAAGCCCAATTTATAACCGATAAAATATTCAAAAACGGCTCTGCTATTTCCGCCGATACTTCTGTGCGCTTCATCGGAAATGATTAAATCAAAATCGGCGGGTGAAAAAATGCGTTTGTATTTATTTTTGAACAAAAGCGATTGCACGGTTGAAACCACAATTTCGGCGCGTTGCCAATCGTCTCTGTTTTCTTTATAAATGCAGCATTTAAAATCGTTGCGTAAATAAGCGTTAAAAGCTTTGTGGGCTTGATCTTCTAATTCCAAACGATCTACGAGAAATAAAACACGTTTAGCGTTACGGGTTCTCAAAAAAAGTTTGATGATAGCGGCGGCGGTCAAAGTTTTTCCGGTGCCTGTTGCCATTTCAAACAGAAAACGATCTTTGCCGGCTTTTACTTCTTCTTGTACACGTTGAACGGCACGCACTTGATACGCTCTGAGAAAGCGCAATTTGGTTTCTTCAATAAAATTTTTGCGCGTGGCTTCATCTAAATAGCTCGGATTATTTTTATAATCGGGTTGTTGCGTCAAAGCGATATAATCTTCGTTCACCGTTTCATTGATTAAGGCTTGCGTATCCGGTTTGAACGCCGCTTGACCGATAATACTTTCCGGTGACTCAAATTTAAAAATAATCTTCGGATTACCGCGTTCTAAATCCCATGAATAATGTTGATTGCCGTTCGATAAAATAATAAACCGACACTTTTGAGATTGCGCGTATTTCCGCGCTTGTTCTTTTGCGAACAATGGATCAATGCTTTCTTTTTTCGCTTCGAGTACAATCAACGGCTTACCATTTTCATCAAGGAGTAAATAATCAATAAAACCGGTGGTTGTTTTTTCAAAATCATCTCCGAGATCGTTGAGTCTAATTTTTGTGAGTCGTGTATTATTTTCTAAAGCGATATTCGCTTTTCCGTTTTGGTCGTCAAAAAAACTCCAACCGGCTTCTTCGAGGAGTTTATTAATTTTAATCCGTGCGTGTGCTTCTTTTGCCATTGAAGTTTATTGAATTTTTCGTGTGTTATTGAGCGTAAAATTAATTTTCTGTATTACTTTTTGGAGACAAATATAAAAAAATATTTTATAAGTGTGTGTTTTTGAAAGCATCTCACTCGCAAAGTGTATAAAAACAAAAAGCGATGCCCGATTTCGGTGTGCATCGGGCATCGCTTTTGTTTTTCGCTATTTATTTGAAATTTTGGATTACAGAAATTAAGACTTAATTTTGTATTCGGTAAACATTTTTCAAAAATAAAAAATCCATGCGGTATCGTTTTTTTATTTTGCAGTATTTGCAAAAACGTTTTATTTTTGTTCAAAGTTTCAATAAAAAATTTCCGATTATTATGAACGTAACATTGCCTAAAAGAAATAAAATAATTTCATTCGAGTCACTCTTAATCCTGATAGAGCAATTGTCGGATGAGCAAAAACAAATTATACTTGAAAAATTACGGCGGAGTGAACTAAAAACAATTCAAGCGGATTTTCGAAAATTGGTTCAACCGATTGTTTCTCCTGAATTGAGTGAGGAAGATATTGTCGCCGAAATAAAAGCCTTTCGTTCGGGACATTAAGTGCCTTACATTACTATGCAGAAAACGAAACTTGTCATTGACACCAATATTTGGGTGGGTTATTTATTGGGTAAAAATATTCGATCGTATCTCGACAAAATTATTGCCGATACGCGATTTGAAATTTTTACAGATCAAAATTCTATCCTTGAATTACAATTAGTTTTAAATCGCTCTAAATTCGGGAAATATATTACGCCGGCTCAAAGTGAAAATCTGATCGCACTCATTCAACGGCGCAGCATTTCGGTAAATGTTCTTTCAAATATTATAAAGTCACGCGATCCAAAAGATGATTTTCTGTTATCACTTTCAATTGATTGCGGAGCCGATTATTTAATCACCGGCGATAAAGATTTACTAGTGTTTCAAAAAATTGAAACAACTTCAATTATTAAAATTGCCGATTTTGATGCACTTTTTTATCCTAAAGAATAGTTTTATCTACCGATCGCACAACTATCCGACTTGCACAAACCATTATCCGGTCTCACGACCGGACAAAAAACAAAAGCGATGCCCGATTTCATTGTGAATCGGGCATCGCTTTTGTTTTTACTTTATTTAACGGCATCTAACACCAATCTCACAAACTCTCCTATTTTATTTGGTTCTAACCAGCGTGTAACAATAACTAAATCGTGTTCTTTATCAATCACGATAAAATTTCCGCCGAAACCGTTGGCATAGTAAATATTTTTTGAAATATTGCCGAGCGCGTTTTCTTCATTCGTCCACCACATTAAGCCATAGGATTTATTGGCAGCCGAAGGTTTATTCACCGAACTCACCCAATTTTCAGATATGAGTTGTTGATTTTTCCATTTTCCGTTTCTCAAAAAAAGCAAACCGAATTTCGCTTGATCGAGGGTATTTATAAATAATCCGCCGCCAAAATGTCCGCCGCCACTGACCGATTGCATCATTAAGCCGTCAATATTCACAAAAGAATTATCGTAACCATACCAACGCCAAGTAGTTGATGCGCCAATCGGATCCATTATTTTTTCTTTCAACACTATAGGTAACGGTTTTCTCCAGACTTGCAACATTGAATAGGCTAACAAATTAACGCGCACATCATTGTACTTGTAATGCGTACCCGGTTCAAATAATTTTCTATTTTTCCAATCATCAATACCGCCTTCTTTCGACGGACGATCTGCCCAATCGCACACATCGAATTGGCAACCCGACCAATCAGATGATTGCGTTAATAAATGTCGCCAAGTAATTTTTGAATTATGTTCACCGTCGTAAGTACCATCCCAAACGTAATCACCCACACGATTATCAATATTTTTTATGAGTTTATTATCAAAAGCCAATCCTGCAACGGTTGAAAGAAAACTTTTTGTAACGCTGAAAGTCATATCCACGCGATTAATATCGCCCCATTGAGCAATGATGTATCCGTTTTTCAAAATAATTCCGGCAGGTTTTCCTCTCGGCTTCATGGGTCCTAATATTTTATAATTAGGTTCATTGGCATATGCTTTCATGTTGGCGATTCTTAAATCATAATCTGTTTTAGTTTCATTGAGGAAGGCGAAATTGATAGCACTGTCAATGATTTGTGCATTCAGGCGCAATTCCTTCGGGTTTCGCGTTTGCCAAACAGAATCGGGAAAATAAAGTTCTTGAGCGGTTATCGGTATGGTGAGAATACACGACAAGAAAATTAAATAAGTTTTTAGATTGTAAGATTGTTTCATGATTGAATCTTTGTTTAACGTGAATTATGAAATAAACGTTCTCGTTTTCAATGACTTTTAGGTTGATTTAATGTCCTGTCGGCTTTAGACTCGAGTCTAAAGCGAACACAGTCCATCAATAGTTTAAAATCTAAAATGCCAAAGTGGAACTAAAAAGTATAAGACAAATTCAAAAGCGTGCGCGAAGGTTTCTGAGAAAAAGAAAAGGTGGTGTTTCCGAAGGTAATATAATCTCCGTAATTATTAAAATTACCTTCATAACGCAAATCTAAACCCACTTTACCAAAATCCAGACCAATACCTGCTTGATAACCCCAAGTAAATTTACTGAAATTTGAAGAGTAACCACTTAAATTAGTAAGTTGATCGGTACTGCTGAGATAATAGTGCCCGACAGGTCCTGCATTTAAACGCAAACTACCGAATTTAAAACCCAACATCACAGGAATATCTAAATTTCTAAAACTTTCGTTGCGCACGGAATCGATTATAGTACGGAAATTAAGAGATGAAGTGTTGTAAGTAGCACTGCTTGAGCTAAATAAAACTTCCGGTTGAATATAAAAATGGCCGGTTTTTAATCGTGCAAAAATACCGGCTTGCCAACCATAGTTCGCATCTTTTATTTTTATTAAAAGTGAATCTTTAATGTTGTTAATTTTTAACGGGTTGACCTCGTCCGGTTTAATATCCGGTGTGCCTACGCCGCCTTTTAATCCAAAAGATAAAGATATTTGTGCAGTTGTTTGAATTTGGCATAAGATAGCGATAAGGGCTATCATGAAAAAGATTTTTTTCATAAAGTTATTTTTTTATATTTTGTATTTTAACGCGATTTATCTGCAAAACGTATTACACTTGGTTTTCAATACTTTTTTTTAACGAAAATTTAACGATTAAGTTAAACAAGATGAATTGCAGAATGTACAAAAAACACAACTCAACTTTCAACTAAACCAACAGATCATACAGCATTTTATTATCATTCAGTACCTGAAAATTCATTTTGCTGTCTTTTAGTCTTTGAAGTAGCGGTTCATAATCATTTCTGTTTTTTAATTCGATACCGACTAAAGCCGGACCGGATTCTCTACTGGTTTTTTTGACGTATTCAAAACGGGTGATGTCATCTTTTTCGCCCAAAATATTATTCAAAAATTCGCGCAAAGCACCGGCACGTTGCGGAAATTTTATCAAAAAATAATGTTTTAAACCTTCGTATAACAAACTGCGTTCTTTTATTTCTTCGGTACGGGTGATATCATTATTACCGCCACTTAAAATCACGACAATGGTTTTACCTTTTATCTTATCTTTGTAAAAATCTAAAGCTGAAATTGCCACTGCACCCGCCGGTTCTGCAACGATTGCTTCTTCATTGTAGAGCTGCAAAATAGTACCGCAAATTTTTCCTTCGGGTACTAAAATTATATCGTTCAAAGTTTCTTTACATATACGAAAAGTTTTTTCACCAACTCTCTTTACCGCAATGCCATCGGCAAATGTATCTATATGATCTAATTGAACAACTTTTCCTTGTTTTAAACTTTCATACATTGCCGGCGCACCTTCGGCTTCAACGCCAATCAGTTTTGTTTCAGGCGAAAGATGTCTGAAACAACTACCGATACCGGCAGCTAATCCGCCGCCGCCAATCGGAATAAAAATATAATCTATGCGCTCCGAACAATCTTCTAAAATTTCTAAACCAACTGTTGCTTGACCTTCTATTGTATATTCATCATCGAAAGGGTGAATTAATGCTTTATCGTTTGCTTCCGAATAAGCTAAAGCAGCTTGGTAACTCGCATCGTAAGTATCGCCCACCAAAATAATTTCAATGAATGATTTACCGAATTGATGAACTTTAGAAATTTTTTGTTGCGGCGTTGTCGTCGGCATAAAAATTTTGCCGGTGATGCCCATTGCATTACACGAAAACGCCACGCCTTGTGCATGATTGCCGGCACTCGCACACACGATTCCCTTAGCGCGTTGTTTTTCAGTGAGTGTACTCATTTTATTATACGCACCTCTTATTTTGTATGAGCGTACTACTTGTAAATCTTCGCGTTTCACATACACCTGACACGCATATTTTTCCGATAAGTTCGGATTTAAAATAAGCGGTGTGTGCAGTGCAACACTTTTCAACCGCACTTTCGCTTTGTATATATTTTCTACGCTGATGTCGTAACAGGGAGTGCATT
>JAYTNA010000451.1:0-8757 GCA_043748865.1 Saprospiraceae bacterium | reverse complement strand
CGGAAGAAGTTTACAATACTTTTTTTACAGATGTAGATATAGAAGACATCTGCCTTCATTTCAATGTGGAACTTGTCATATTTGATGTTATAAAAATAGAAATCGTATCATGGATAAAAAGATAAAAAACTATCAACACATTCTCGAAAACTTTATTGAAAAGGAGTCAAAAGATACTACAA
Organism: Saprospiraceae bacterium; assembly: GCA_043748865.1. Taxonomy (GTDB): domain Bacteria; phylum Bacteroidota; class Bacteroidia; order Chitinophagales; family Saprospiraceae; genus JAAFJT01. The sequence goes on along the minus strand of JAYTNA010000451.1, from coordinate 8,575 downwards.
TACCCAATATTGAATTTCAAGTCATTGTAGATAAACACCACAATCATTTTCAATTGGTTGAAACAGGTTGGTATGAAAAACGTTATATTCACAGCGTTGTTTTTCATTTTCAGATAAAACCAACCGGCAAAGTATGGTTATTAGCTAATAACACGGATATTTTAGTGGCGGAAGAACTTATAAAACAAGGTATTCCTGCTTCAGATATTGTAATAGGATTTCATCCTGCTAATGTTCGTCCTTTGACGGGCTTTGCAGTTGCTTGAAACGAAAGCAATTTAAAAAAAATTGATAAAAGGAGTTGCACCTCAAAAAAATAGCGTAGGAAAAATAAATTTTCCCTACGCTATTTTTATTCATCATTCATCATTCTAAACAGGTACCACTTCTTTTTTCGCTTTTATTTTTGCTAAAACCGCTTTATAATCACGCGGCATAATTTTTTTGAAATGCGCACTTGCAATGTGCCAATCATTCAATAAATCCAAAGCGCGTTGACTGCCGGTGTAACGGAAATGATTGCGTATCATTTTACGTACGACGTCGAAATCTTCCGCATTTAAAACTTCAACATCTGCCATATCGTTATTGAAATTAGCGGTGAATTTATTTTCTGAATCATACACATAAGCGATACCACCGGACATGCCGGCTGCAAAATTTTTACCGGTTTCGCCCAACACCACAACAATACCGCCGGTCATATATTCGCAACCGTGATCACCTACACCTTCTACAACGGCTTTTACACCACTGTTGCGCACGGCAAAACGCTCACCGGATGTACCTTTAATATAAACTTCTCCGGAAGTAGCTCCGTAAAGCGCGACATTACCGATGATAATATTTTCGGAAGGATTAAATGTAGCTTTTCTGTCCGGTACGACAATCAATTTTGCGCCCGATAAACCTTTTCCGAAATAATCATTCGATTCACCTTCGAGCGTAAAAGTTACGCCGCGTGTCGTGAACGCACCGAAAGATTGTCCGGCTGAACCTCTGAAACGAAAAACTAAAGTATCGTCCGGTAAACCTGCTGCTTTATAGCGTTTAGAAATTTCATTGCTCAGCATCGCACCGACTGCACGATCGGTATTTTTTATCGGCACAACGCCGGAAAAAGATTTTTTTGTTTCGAGTGTATTCAACGCGCTTTTGATGAGTTTTCTATCTAAAACATCTTCGATGCCGTGATCTTGTTCAATTTTTTTGTATTGTCCGACCGATTCATCTGCCGGTTCTTTATACAAAATAGGACTTAAATCGAGGGTTTTATATTTCCAATTACTTATTTCTTTGCGCCATTTCAACATTTCAACTTTCCCGACCATTTCATTCACTGTACGAAAACCGAGTTCCGCCATAATTTCGCGCAATTCAGTAGCAACGAAAGTAAAATAGTTAATAACGTGTTGTGCATCACCGGTAAAACGTTTGCGCAATTCCGGATCTTGTGTAGCAATGCCGACAGGACACGTATTCAAATGACATTTACGCATCATGATACAACCTTCGACGATGAGTGCGGCGGTAGCAATACCAAATTCTTCGGCACCCAACATAATCGCAACAGCAACATCTTTTCCCGTGCGCAATTGTCCGTCTGTTTGAACGGTGACGCGGTCGCGCAATTTATTTTTCACCAATACTTGATGCGTTTCAGCTAAACCTAATTCCCAAGGTAAACCGGCATGGCGTACCGAACTCAAAGGAGATGCGCCTGTGCCGCCGTCGTGTCCGGCAATTAAAATTTTATCGGCTTTCGCTTTTGCTACGCCTGAAGCGATAATACCTACGCCGGCTTTTGATACTAATTTCACGTTGATATCCGCTTTCGGATTCGCATTTTTTAAATCAAAAATAAGTTGCGCTAAATCTTCGATAGAATAAATATCGTGGTGCGGCGGCGGCGAAATGAGACCGACACCCGGCGTTGAGTGACGCACTTTGCCGATATACTCATCTACTTTGTGTCCGGGTAATTGTCCGCCTTCACCCGGTTTCGCACCTTGCGCCATTTTTATTTGTAATTCTTTCGCTTCACTCAAATAATAACTCGTAACGCCGAAACGTCCGGAGGCGACTTGCTTAATCGCCGAGCGTTCCCAATCTCCGTTTTCTTTTATCTCGAAACGTTTTTCATCTTCACCACCTTCGCCGGAATTAGAACGACCACCCATGCGATTCATCGCAATCGCTAAAGTACTGTGCGCTTCGTGCGAAATTGAACCGAGTGACATTGCACCGGTTGCAAAACGTTTCAAAATATTTTCTATTGGTTCAACTTCTTCAATCGGAATTGAAGCCCCTTTTCTAAATGTTAAAAGTCCGCGCAAAGTCAAGGCTTGTTCTTCTTGATTATTGATGAGCGTACTGAATTTTTTGAAAAGCGGATAATCGTTAGTACGCGTCGAGAGTTGCAATAAATGAATAGATTGCGGCGAAAAAGTATGCGCTTCTCCTCTGCGTTTCCATTGATAAATACCGCCGGCTTCCAAAGTTTTTTTCAAACCTAAAGGCGTTTCTATATATGCCAACCGATGCCGCGATAAAACTTCGGCAGCGATACCGTCAAAATCAATACCATTGATGCGCGATACCGATTTGAAAAAACATTTATCTACTACTTCTTCATTTAAACCCAAAATTTCAAAAATCTGCGAACCGGCATACGATTGCAACGTAGAGATACCGATTTTCGACAAAACTTTCAATAGACCTTTGCCGATGGCTTTTATGTATTTATCAACGGCATAATTGAGCTTTGAACTTTGAGCTTTTAGCTTTTCTTGTTCATCACTCATCGCTGATTGCTCATCGCTCACGGCTAATATATTTTTTATCGTTGCAAAAGCCATATAAGGATTGACGGCTTGAACGCCGTAACCTATCAACGTCGCGTAATGATGTACTTCCCAAACATCGCCGGCTTCTACGATGATACTACATTCGGAACGCAAACCTTTTTTCACTAAATGATGATGCACGGCACCGGCTGCAAGCAGTGACGGAATCGGCGCACTCAACATATCTGCTGCTCTGTCCGATAAAATAATAATACTTGCACCATGACGCACTTCACTTTCTGCATCGGAACAAACGCGCTCGACGGCTGCTTTGAAAATGCCTTTTTCATAACCGGCATCAAAAGTTATATCAATTGTTGCCGATTTACAATGCGTGATGGTATTATTTTTTAAGAGTTGCAGTTCTCTGTTCGTTAAAACCGGTTGTTCAAGACGAATAAAATTAGCATTGCGCGAATCCGGCTGCAAAATATTGGTAACACTGCCGAGTTTAACGTGCAACGACATGACAGAACGTTCGCGAATCGGATCTATCGGCGGATTCGTTACTTGAGCGAATAATTGTTTAAAATAACTGCTCAAATGTTGAGGGCGATGCGATAAAACTGCAAGCGGCGTATCATTTCCCATTGAGCCGAGTGGTTCTTCGCCGTTTCCAATCATCGGTTGAATAATCACGCGAATATCTTCTTCGGAAAAACCATAGAGTTGTTGTTTCTCAACGATATTACCGGCATTGATTGACGTAATTTCATACGTATCATTCGAAGTAATGTCGCTCAACAAAACGCGATTATTGTCAATCCACGATGCATAATCTTTATTATTACAAATGATATTTTTACTTCTTCATCACCGATAATACGGTGTTGATCTAAATCGGCAATCAACATTTTGCCCGGTTGCAAACGCCCTTTCATCACCACTTTTTCTTGCGGAATATCTAAAATACCGGCTTCCGATGCCGTAATCAAAACATTATCGTCTGTTAAAACATAACGCAACGGACGCAACCCATTTCTGTCGAGTGTTGCACCAACGAGAATACCATCGGTAAAACAAATGCCTGCGGGACCATCCCAAGGCTCCATCATGGTTTCGTTGTATTCGTAAAACGCTTTTTTATATCCTTGCATTTGTTCGTCGTGATTCCAACTTTCCGGAATCATCATCATCAAAGCGTGCGGAAGTGAACGTCCGTTCATCACCAAAAATTCCAAAACATTATCGAAATTGGCAGAGTCGGAAAGGGCTTCACCGCAAACCGGAAATAATTTTTTTAAATCATCTTCACTGAAAAGTGTTGATGTCATGGATAATTCTTTCGATTTCCACCAATTAATATTTCCGGTAATGGTATTTATTTCGCCGTTGTGCGCTATATAACGAAAAGGTTGCGCCAATTTCCATTTCGGCACCGTGTTCGTTGAAAAACGGCTGTGGACTAAAGCAATAGCAGAAACTAAATCTAAATCGCGTAAATCGGCAAAATACGGACGCAATTGCCAAGTCGTGAGCTGACCTTTATATATTACCGTTTTGTACGAAAACGACGGGCAGTAAAAAGTTTCTTTTGTTTGCGGGTACGTTTTATGAATTTCATGCGTCGCGTATTTGCGCAACACATACAAACGACGCTCTAACCAATATCTGTCGGGCGATGTTTGACGCGGTTTTACAAAAACGTGTTCCAGACGAGGTTCAACACTCAAAGTAGTTTCTCCGAGCGATTCATTATCAGTCGGTACATGGCGATAACCTAAGAGTTCAAAACCCAATTCATCTATATAATCGTTCAGTAACGTGCGACATTGTCCGCGCAAAACTTTCTCGGTCGGAAAAAACACAACACCGACCCCATACTGACCAAACTCCGGCAATACAAAACCATTTTCGCGCGCTTTTTTTGCAAAAAAAGCATGCGGCGTTTGAATTAAAATGCCCGCACCGTCACCCGAATTAGGTTCGCAACCGCAAGCACCGCGATGTTCCATATTGGAAAGCATCAGCAAAGCATCTTCGACTAATTGGTGCGAAGTAATACCATTCAAATTTGCTATAAAACCGGTACCGCATGAATCTTTTTCTAATTCGGGTACATATAAGCTGCGTGTTGATTCCATGATTTTGGATTTTGGATTTTAGATTTCAAACGTTCAGCTTATTTAAATCTAAAATCGTGAATCTAAAATCGTAAATAAAATTAGCGGGTTGCAAATTTCGACATTAATTAGTTTATAATCAAAAATATCTAAATGAATTGCTGAAATAAAATTTTAGTTGGTTTTTTTTACTTTGACTGTTTAAAATAAGATTTAAAAATTTATTTTTGGGTTAAAATTTTGGTTTTAATACAGCCTTATAACTATACTAAACCGTAACAGTGTGTGAAAATATTTGAGAATTCATGTTTTGCACTTATAAATTTGCTGTGGAATTAATTTCTTTCTTATTATTTACACTTTTCCACACATAAATTTCGGGGTTTCTTACACTTTTGTATACATAAAGTTATGCCGAAAAATATAAACCCAAATTACTTTTAAAAGCATCGCCAAGAAATTTTGTCAGAAGTGAAGAGTTTATTAATATACCTTTATATGGTTTGTTTATATATGGTTTGTTTAAGTTGGAGTCGGTTTTGAAGGGTTAAAGTCAGGAAGACTGGATTTCTAATTTTATCCTCGCTTCACAGAATCTGATATAAAATTATTTGTTCACGTTTTTTTCAGCTATCTTAGTAGAAACTTTAAGAAAAATGTCATCATTTTAAAAATGTTTGTATTTTTGTAAAAATAAAAAATTATACGACATGAAAGTTATACCGCAGCCTTTCAACGAGATGCAGTTAGAAATAATCAAACTCTTTGCTCGAGATATGAGTCCTGAGGATATGAAAGCTATTAAACGCTTAATTGTACGTTATTTTGCCGGAAAAGCAATTCAAAGTGCAAATCAAGTTTGGGATGATAACGGGTGGAATCAAGTGGATGAAATGCGTTTATTGAATCTTCACGAGCGTACGCCTTATTTACGCAAATGAAAATTGTATTAGACACAAATGTTTTACTGACAATCATTTCAGAACGTTCTTCTATCCATGATATTTTTTTGGCGTTTATAGAAGAACAATATACGCTTTGTGTCACAACAGATATTTTGTTTGAGTACGAAGAAGTTATTTCCCGTCACATTGGAAATAAGGCAGCGTTTAACGTTTTACAAATCATAGAAAACGCAGCAAATGTCGAGTATATCAATCGTTACTATGCTTGGCATCTTATCGAGTCTGATCCGGACGATAATAAATTTGTTGATTGCGCCATTGCAGCTAATGCTAAATACATCGTTACGGGAGACCGGCATTTCAATGTTTTAAAAAATATTGATTTTATCAATCTTTCCATTATCACGGCTCATGAGTTCCAAAAATTGTTGAAAGAATAATCCTCACAACATCCCTGCTCGCACTGTATATATTCGTCCAAAGATTCTCACAAGCATTAATATTTTTTTCGAGGTAAACATATACTGTTTGCGACCGGCAGTTCGTAAAATCAAAAAAATCTCCCAAACATTTCAGATATTTGCACCCAATAAAAAAAGTACATCAACCAAACTCACGCACAAAAAAATTCATGAAATATTTTTTCAAAAAGTTTTTTCAAAAAGTTTTTTCAAAAAGTTTTTTCAAAAAAAATATTTTTGAAACGAAAAATTATTTTTTGAAAAAAAAATTCATCATTCATCATTTATCATTCATCATTATTCTAATTTTCGCCGCGTGTAAAAATAATTCGACAACAAATTCCGAAACTTATACACCACCTACCGATGCACTTTTCATAAATCATACGCCGAAAGAAACCGGAATCAATTTCATCAACAAATTGGATTACGATGAAGAATTTAATTGCTATACGTATCGCAGTTTTTACAACGGCGGAGGTGTGGGTGTCGGCGATGTAAACAATGACGGTTTGCCGGATTTATTTTTTTGCGGTAATATGCAGCCGTCTCGTTTGTATATCAACAAAGGAAATTTTCAATTTGAAGACGTGACCGAAAAAGCCGGATTGATGCGCACCGGCGTTTGGGCAACCGGCGTTTCTTTTGCCGACGTGAACGGTGATGGTTGGATTGATATTTACGTTTGCAAATCCGGAAAACCGACGGGTGAAAAACGGTACAACGAACTTTTTATAAATAATCACGACGGCACTTTTACAGAACGCGCAAAAGAATATGGTCTCGCCGATTTAGGGCTTTCCACGCACGCCGTTTTTTTTGATTACGATCACGACGGCGATTTAGATTGTTATGTTTTGAATAATTCTTTAAAATCTGTCGTCAACTTTGAAGCAAAAAAAGGTATCAGAAATATCCGCGATACTGCCGGTGGCAATAAACTTTACAGAAATGACGGCGGGCATTTTACGGATGTGAGTACGCAAGCCGGTATTTATGGCAGTGCGATTACTTTCGGTTTGGGTGTGACAATCGGCGACGTGAACCGCGATGGTTGGGATGATATTTATGTGTCGAACGATTTTTTTGAACGCGATTACTTATACATTAATCAACATGACGGCACTTTTAAAGAAGATTTAGAAAATGAAATGACTGAAATTTCGATGGGTTCGATGGGTGCAGATATGCAGGACATGAACAACGACGGCTTTCCGGAAATTATGGTGACAGAAATGTTGCCGCATGATATTGACCGCGTAAAAACAAAAACGCAATTCGATTCGTGGAATAAATTCAGGTTAATGCAATCGGAGGGATATTTTCAGCAGTTCAGTCGAAATGTTTTGCAACTCAACAACGGTAACGGTACTTTTTCGGAAATCGGCAGACTTGCCGGCGTTGAAGCGACGGATTGGAGTTGGAGTGCGCTCATGGCAGATTTTGATAATGACGGCTATAAAGATATTTTTGTCGCCAATGGTATTGCCAAAGATTTGCTCGATCAAGATTATAATAATTTTATGGCGGATAAATCGGTTATTGGTGCTGTTTTAAAAAATAAAGACGGATTGAAACGTTTGATAGATACTATTCCGAGTAAAAAAATCCCAAACGCAATGTTTAAAAATAACGGCGATAATACTTTCAAAAACGTGGCTACGAATTGGGGACTTGCGGAACCGAGTTTTTCAAACGGCTCTATTTATGTGGATTTAGACAACGATGGCGATTTAGATTTAGTAATTAATAATATAGATGCACCGCCGTTTATTTATGAAAACAGATTGAATCAACGACCCAATCCGCCGCATTATTTGCGCGTGATAGCTGATGCCGGTGAAAAAAATAAATTCGGTATCGGAACGGAAGTGACGTTGTGTTCAAAAGGTAAACAGTTTTATCAAGAAGTAGCACCCATGCGCGGTTTCGAATCGTGCGTCGATACCCGCTTGCTTTTTGGTGTAGGTGATGCAACGATTTTGGATTCTATTGTCGCAGATTTCCCGAACGGCAAACGTTTGGTTTTGAAAAATGTCAATGCAAATCAAACCATATCGGTTTCATCTATGGATAAAAACGCGATTACACGGGCAACCGCGAATGGGGCAACCGCAAGGGTTGCGCGTACGACGATGTCCGGTAATAATAAAAAAAATGGATTTGTAGGGGCAACCCTTGCGGTTGCCCTGTTTATTTGTGAAGTCACGTGGAAACTCCATAGCCGTCAAGTTAGTTCATTTACTCTCGTTTAGGCACTTGAAGTTCTTTGCACCGTCAGCTGAAGCAGACGGCAAAAT
>JAYTNA010000450.1:0-6752 GCA_043748865.1 Saprospiraceae bacterium | reverse complement strand
TAAAACATAAGAATTCTGAACAAAAAATAATTAACCCTACAGGCAGAACTTATTTCTTCTTTCTCATTCCTAATTTAAAACGGCAAATCATCATCCACCGCCGCTTTCATCGGTTCATCTGCCATTGTCGGAAGCGGTGTCGGTGGTGCTTTAGCAGCCGTATTTTGTGTCGATGCGCCGACAGTTGCCGAAGCGGTTCCGGCTACTTGTTGTACCGGTTTTGCCGTGTCAGCTGTAGGTTTTTCAATGCGCCAACAATTTAAGTTAGTTAAATACTTACCATTCCATTCGCGACCGCGTAAATCGAAGTGGACTTTTACATCCTCGCCTTCATTAAAAGCATCAACGATAGTACAGCGTTCTTGCACCAATTGGAAATTTATTAATTGCGGATAATTGCCGTCAGCGATTTCTAAAACAATATTGCGGCTTTGGAATTTTTCCGATTTAGCTTCTGTATCAAATTTTTTATATAATTTACCGGTAACTTCAAAAGACATTTTATTAAAATTAAAATTTTAAGAAATAAGGTTTAAGGAATGAGAAAGGAATGAGTTTCACCGTTAGACTACTCTTTTAGGTCCATAATGCTTATCTTTTGCGTTAAATATTACCGGATATTCGTCTTAAAAGATAAATATTCTGACCAAAAAATAATTAACCCTTCCGGCAGAACTTATTTCTTTCTTATTCCTAAGCTTTCACGTGTCAAAATTAATAATTTACTCACATTTCGCACAATTTTATCACATTCTTTTTGCATTTTTTTTTCACTAAACAATTTGGTGTTATAAATCCGTGATATTCAGTGCGTAATTTTGTGAAAAACTTGAAACAGTCCGAAAAAATAATTGCCGGTGTTTGTTGGAGTATGCTTTTATTGTTCCTCAATTTCGGCATTGCGCGCCATCAATTCACTTTACTTCTAAGTGCTTATACACTCGCATTTCTTTTGTACGTTTTTATTATGCAACGTGTACAAGGGCAGGATGTTTCTTTTTTTGTTCTTATTTCTGTGTTAGTACGTGCTTGTGTTGTATTTTCCACACCAAAACTCTCCGACGATATTTATCGTTTTCTTTTCGACGGGAATCTTTTCACGCATGGCATCAATCCGTTTTTATACACGCCGCGAGAAGTATTAGCAACACAAAATTTAGGAGACATATTTCCAATCTTATTTTCCCGGATCAATTCGCCGGATTACTTTTCTGTTTATCCACCCGTACTTCAGTTTCTATTTGCAACGGTGGCGCGTATTTTTCCGCAATCCGTGACGGCACAAGTTTTTTTGTTTAAGTTTTTTATTTTTTTATTTGATTGCAGTGTTTTAACTATCAGCTATCAGTTATCAGTTATCAGTTACCGGCAAATAAATAAAAAGCAATCTTTTTACTCTGAATTTTTGAAGGTATTTAAATCCTCCAAAAGTTTACGTGACATATCAACCCTAAATTTAAAACTTCCAACTTTCAATCATCAACCGTCAACCCAAATTCTATGGTATGCCCTCAATCCGCTCGTTGTCACCGAACTTTGCGGCAATGCGCATGCTGAAGGGATTATGATTTTTTTTCTGTTAGCGGCGATTTATTTTTTTAATAGAAATGAAAAATATTTTTTTCTTTCCGCGCTTTGTATGTCGTTGAGCATTGCAACAAAATTATTGCCGTTAATGCTTTTGCCTTTTTTGATGCGCTACCTTTCTTTAAAAATTTTTATAAAATACATAGCAGTCGTTTTCGGTTTATCGGCAATTTATTTTCTGCCTTTTTACTCAACGGTATTAGTAACACATTTCAGAAACAGTCTTGGTTTATACTTCAGCAAATTTGAATTTAATGCAAGTCTTTTTTATGTCTTACGCGCTTGGGATTTTTGGTGGAAAGGTTATGATAATATCGCTCAAATTACACCTCAACTAACGGCGGCGACAATTCTATTCATCACCTATTTGTTGCGCCGACAATTTAAAAATGCCGTATCAACAACTTGGTCTTCCGATTTTTGGGAATACATTTTAGCCGCGCTTTGTTTTTATTTTATATGCGCCACCACAGTGCATCCTTGGTACGCAGTTGTGCCGTTGGCGTTTGCCGGTTTCACCCAATTTCGTTTTCCGATGTTGTGGACATTCACGATCGTGTTTACCTATTCCGGTTACGTACAAGGTTCATCACGCCACACAGAAAATTATTGGTGGATTGCAGCGGAGTATTTGAGTGTGGTATGTTTCGCGTTTTGGGAGTTGAGGACAAGTAAGTATGAAGTATGATGATATTATTTCGCCATTAAAATTTTTTCAAGTAGGTTTGTTTAAAATTTATTTTAAATGACATCATCAATAATTGCATTGTCGGAAAAGAAAAAAAGTACCGGAATTGAAGCGTTTCACTTTGGAGGAATATCTTGTTTGTGAAGAACAGGGAAACATAAACTATTTTTTTACCTCTTTTTTTATAATTTATTAATTTTTATTTTTTGAGCGAACTGTTGATGATAATCAAGTTGTGTGATGAAAAATATATTCCGACTCTCATTGACGTTGTAATTCAATCTTACGACGAAAATTATTTGTACTTGTGGCATGATAACGGCGCGTGGTATAAAGAACTTAATTTTAATCCGGATGTTTTACGTAAAGAAATGTCTGATGTTGATGCACATTTTTATTTATTGTATGATGACAATCAAGTACCCGTCGGATTCCTAAAACTCAATCTTCATAAAAAATTAGAGCCGAACTCTGGAGATGAATGTTTGGAATTGGAACGTATTTATATAAAAAAAAATGCTGCGGGAAAAGGAATCGGCAAATCTGCGGTAAATTTTACTTTAAATTTAGCACGTAAGCTGAACAAAAAAATGGTTTGGTTGAAAAGCATGGATTCAAGTCCATCCATGCTTTTTTATGAAAGTACAGGATTTAAAAAAATCGGCACTACACGACTTGATTTTGAATTAATGAAAGAAGAATATAGAGGCATGGTGGTTTATGCTTTCGATTTATAGAGGTTAGTCAACGTTGATACAATATAACAAAAGTATCCGCCTTCATTCAATCGGCGTTGAAATTTTACTTGAAAATATTTATTGGAACATTGAGTTTTAGCTTTTCATTTTTCAATTACCACCATCACACTATTAAAAGCTGCATTACCCGTCAAAGTATCTATTACGCGCTCATCCGTTAAATCATTGAGACTTACACCCGCATATTTTTCGGCTACATCTAATTTTGTACCGACGCGATTGTGTCCGTAACCATGCGGAATACTGACAACCCCGCGCATAATTTGATCTGTCAACTCCGCCGGAATTTGTATTGTACCGACACGCGATGAAATTTTTACGATGTCTTTATCTGAAATATTTAATCGCATGGCATCTTCCGGATGAATCATCGCAGTGCAACGATTGTGTCCGCGCATGAGTTTGTCATGGTTGTGCATCCAAGAATTATTATCGCGCAGATGTCGGCGACCAATCAGCGTGAATTGGGTATTAGGTATTGGATATTGGGTATTATTTTTCCCGTTGTCCGTTGTCCGTTGTCCGTTGTCTGTTGTCCGTTGTTCCATATCCGATTTTACACGTTCTAAATCATCTACCAAGATTTTTGGCGCGAGTTGAATTTTTTTATCTGCATGAACTAAACGTTGCGGCAGTTGCGACGTTAAATTGCCAAGATCAATACCGTGCGGATTTCCTTTTAGTTTTTCGATACTCAAATCGTAAATACCGGATTTTAGAGCTTCATCAATCATGGCATCCGGAGAAACAAAAACCGGCTTTGAGCTTTGAGCGATGAGCTTTGAACTGCCGACATCTGAAAGCTCATCGCTCAAAGCTAACGGCTCAAAGCTATTTAAACGATGCGCTATCTCCTGCATAATTTCCCAATCATATTTTACGTTCTCGCCTTTTTCAAACAGTGGTTCGGAATATTTTACGGTGTTGCGAATGGCGAGCGTGTTAAAAGCTACATCGAATTGCACCACTTCAACACCGGTAGCGGGCGGTAAAATAATATTGGCGTGACGCGTTGTTTCGTTGATATAAATATCAATAGCCACCATAAAATCTAATTCGGCAAAAGCTTTATCTAATTTCGTACCATTTGGTGTTGAAAGAATGGGATTACCGCAAACCGTGAACATGGCTTTTATTTGTCCTTCACCCGGCGTTAAAATTTCTTCCGACATAACAGATACCGGCAGTTCACCCATAAATTCCGGACGTTGTTGTACGCGACTGTGCCACCGCCCGAAAATATTGCGCGGTTTCGCGCCGGCAAGCGGATCAAAAGCCGGAGTCGTAAACATCGCTCCGCCCGCTCTGTCAAAATTTCCTGTAATAATATTCAAAGCATAAACCAACCACTGACAAACACCGCCAAAACTTTGCACCGATACCCCCATGCGTCCGTAACATACAGCCGATTTCGCGTCGGCAAAATCACGCGCCAATTTTTTAATCGTATCGGCATTCAAACCGGTGATATCGGCAACTTTTTCCGGTGAAAAATCTACAACAGCATTTTTTAAATCATTAAGTCCTTCCGTAAAATCTTTTAAATGACCAAGATTGATTTTATTTTCCGCAAATAAAGTGTGAATTATTGCGAGTAACAAATACACATCCGTAGTTGGTTTTATAAAATAATGTGCTGATGCTTTTTCTGCGGTTTCACTTCTACGCGGGTCAACGACGACGACTTTGCCGCCGCGTTCTTGAATATTGCGCAAATGATGCGCAACATCCGGAGCCGTCATCATGCTGCCGTTTGATGCCAACGGATTGCCGCCGAGAATGAGCATAAAATCGGTGCGCGTAATATCCGGCACCGGATATAAATTCGGATGACCGAGCATCAACCAAGATGCAAAATGATGCGGCAATTGATCGGCAGAAGTTGCGGAGAAAATATTTTTTGATTTCAGCGATTTAGCAAGCGTTGTCGAATTTAAAATCGTACCCGTATTGTGGACAGACGGATTGCCGAAATAAATACCCAAAGCATCGTTACCGTATTTGGTGCGTATTTCTTTTATTTTCTCTTCTATCTCATCGAAAGCTGCTGTCCATGAAATTTTTTCCCAACCGGAATTGGTGCGTTTCATCGGGTGTGTCAATCTGTTCGGGTCTTCATAAACATACTTTAAACCCATCGCTTTCGGACAAATATGTCCTTTGCTGAACGGATCGTCTTTATCGCCTTTGATAGAAATAATTTTATTACCTTCGGCTTCGATAACGATACCGCAAATAGCTTCACACAAATTACAGGCTCGGTGATGGAACATTTTTTTAGTTGTTAGTTGCCGGTTATTGATTATTGGTTGCGATATGGAAATTAATTTCTTAATTAAAATTATGATGTGACAAATCTACAAAAATTAATTTTAAATGATGAATGACAAACCGGAAATCAACGAAAAATTTGAGCAAGCCATCGAAAGTTTTTCGGAAGGAATAAAAGTACTTGCAAGGCAAACGCGACAATTCATTTATGAAATTCTGCCCGAAGTAGTTGAAGTGGTTTGGGTGCAGCAAAAAAATACGGGCTTCGGTACCGGTGCAAAGAAAAAAACAGAACATTTTTGTTGGCTCATGCCGGCAAGAAATCACGTGACGCTTGGTTTTAATTACGGTGCAGAATTACCTGATCCGAAAAATATATTGGAAGGTACGGGTAAATTATTTAGGCACTTTAAAGTAAAATTAATTTCGGATTTATTGAACCAAAATTTAATAGACATTTTAAAATTTTCTACGACATACAGAGTCTCAAAATAAATTCATCCGGCGACAATACTTGACGGGTGAAAAAAAATTTATAAATTTGTTCCGAGAAAAGAACTTGACGCATTGAAAAAGCAACTCGAAAACGAAAATAGGATAAAATTTTTATTTTAGTATGTATGCAATAACGACAGATGAAGCATTACGTACCGTTAAAGAACACGAAAATTGTACACTATCGAAAGAAGAATGGACACACGAAACACATTTAATCGTAGGTTTGTACGTAGTGTTGCATTACGGCAGAAATGCTTTTCAAGAAATGAAACGCCGCGTTTGGCAATATAACGAAGCTAAAGGCAAAGGCAATAACGGCACCGGATTTCATACAACGCTCACCCTTTTTTGGTTATGGGCGATTCACAGATTTCGTTTAGAAAAAAATATCACCGGATTTAACGAACAGTCCCTCGATGAATTATTATTTGATGAAAATTTAGCGAACAGAAAACTTATTGAACAATACTATGATGAAGTGTTGCTCTATATTTCGCGTAGTGAGTATATTTTATCCGATTTAAAACCGATGCCCGGTATAGATTATTTTTTATTGCCGTAAAAACTATTTACCTTTGTTTGACGTTTTGTTATTTGTTAATCGTTTTCAGTTATCCGTTAAATCGGATTTAAAAAACCAACAGATAACGAGTAACTGATAACAAATAACAAATAACGAAAATGAAACGTCGCACTTTTCTAAAATCCGTTCCTGCAACGTTACCTATTATGGGTATTGTTGGAACAGTTTTAGCTCACAATAATCCTTTTTCACCGACTCAAAACCTTAACAAAACTATGGCATTTGAATTACCGGCATTACCGTATGCCACTTCCGCGCTTGAACCGCATATTGATACCCTCACAATGAGTATCCACCACGATAAACACCACGCCGCTTACGTCACTAACTTGAATAATGCCGTTGCCGCCGACGCAAATGCACAAGG
>JAYTNA010000449.1:0-3601 GCA_043748865.1 Saprospiraceae bacterium | reverse complement strand
AATTTTCAACTTTCAACCTTCAATTTTCAACTTATTATGAGAAATACTTTTTTCAAATTATGGGTGCATGGCATTATAAAAATACACGCACAAAGCGTTTTAATTGAAGAAACTATGTCTGATTTACTTTATGTGCAGATAGAAAAAAATTTGAAAATACAAGGTTGCGAAGTAAAAACGGTAAATGGTATCAGCGACCACGTACATTTTCTTTTTGAACAAAACCCCTTGCAATCCGTTCATAATACGATGCAATATGTTCAAAAAGCGACGGAACAATGGTATGGTGAACGCGATTTCAATACAATTTGGGCGCGTTTTCGTTGGGAAGAAAGTTATTGCGCGTTTTCGGTAAGTCCATCCGGTTTAGAAAAAGTGGAAGCCTATATCGCAAGACAAAAAGAAATTCACGAAGAAATCGGTTACGAAGAAGAAATAAAAGAATTATGTCGCGTACACAACGCAGATATGACAGGTTAATTATTAGTTGTTAATTATTAGTTGTTAACTCGAAATTTCATTAACAATTTATAACTGACAACTGACAATTTGCAACTCACAACTTTTAACTCAATAAAAATGTCCAACCCATCCGTTTTATACAGTGTTGCCGCCATGAAATGTCCGCGTTGTCACGAAGGCGATTTATATAAAACACCGACATTCAGTTTTAAAAAATCTTTTCAGATGTACGACGTTTGTCCGCATTGCAAACAGAAATATGTACTCGAACCCGGATTTTATTACGGTTCGATGTTCGTTTCTTATATTCTTACAGCCTTTTTGATGTTCGGTACTTTTGCTATTGCTAAATTTATTTTAGATGTAGAAATCACTACGGCATTTATCAGTTGTACACTTATTATTGCCGCACTTTTTATCTGGATATTTCGTATTTCGCGCTCCGTCTGGATTCATTTTTTTGTGAAATACGATAAACGATATGCAGATTAAAGATTTTCGATTTTCCATTGGTACTTCCATGTTGCGGTTGGTGAAAGATTCCAATTTAAACGCTCACTCTTAAAAGGTTTTGAAATCTCTCAAAAGTTTATATTCAAAATGATAACAAAAAAATAAAATTCTTTATGATGAATTTCACAAAGGATTTTTGTTTTTTGTGCAAGTTTTTAATACAAACAGAAAATGCCGCTTATTATGAAAAAAAAATTATTGCTTTTTGTTCTTGTAGTTTTACAAACTATTTTTTTAACGCAAAAAATAGTTGCTCAAACAGATTTCAATCCGGATGTTTATAAAAACTTATCACAAAAACGTTTGACACTGCCTAATCAATGGAGTCTCACACCGGCGGGTGATTATTCTTTACAACTCGGCGATTTACCGCTTAATGCGGTTTGGAGTAGCTCAAAAAAATATCTTGCTGTTACGAATAATGGTGTCGGCAAACAATTTATTCAATTGTTTGATGCTTCGAGTGAAAAACTTGTTCTTGCTTCCGAAATAGCTATGGCTAAGGCTTGGTATGGTTTAGCGTTTTCAAAAGACGAAAAGTATTTGTACGCTTCGGGCGGCAATGACAATACAATTGTTATTCACAAAATAAATAGCGAAAAAAAATTAGTGCGCGATACTGTCATTCGATTGGGTGCGGCTTGGAATAAAGAAAAAATTTGTGCGGCGGGTATCGCGCTCGATGATGCAAACGATAAACTTTTTACGGTGACGAAAGAAGATTCGATGTTGTATGTGTGCAGCATCAAAAATAAAAAAATTATTGAAAAAATAAAATTGCCGACTGAACCTTACGCAGTTCTGATTTCCGAAAAACGCAAGGAAATATATGTGTCGCTTTGGGGTAATAAAAAAATCCGTGTGTTCGATTTAACAACGTTAAAACTGAAAAACGACATTGCTGTCGGCGATCACCCGAATGAAATGATTTTGGATAAAAACCAAAAAACGCTTTACGTCACTAATTCTTTAGATAATTCTGTTTCCATCGTTGATTTGAAAACAAAAAAAACAATCGAAACGCTTAACGCTGCTTTATTTCCGAATGCACCGAACGGTTCAACGACAAACAGTTTGGCACTTACTGACGATGAAAAAAAATTATACATTGCTAATGCCGATAATAATTGTTTGGCAGTATTTGATGTGTCGCAACGAGGAAAAAGTCGTTCATTGGGTTTTATTCCGACAGGTTGGTATCCAACGAATGGGCGCGTTCTAAAAAATAAAATCATGGTCGTGAATGGTAAAGGATTTTCTTCGGAAGCAAATCCTAAAGGACCGAGTCCGTTTTCTAAACGCGAGGATAATCGTGCGGCGGCATATATCGGTTCTTTATTTCTCGGAACGATGTCTGTGATGGGGCAACCGGATATTGCAACACTCGGCGCGTATTCAAAATTGGTATATGAGAACACACCATATAAAAAAGAAAAAGAATTGAACGCCGAAGGCGAAAAAAACAATCCGATCCCGATGCGTGTCGGCGATACGTCATCGCCGATAAAATATGTTTTTTACATCATCAAAGAAAACAGAACTTACGATCAAGTTTTGGGCGATATGAAAGAAGGCAACGGCGATAGTAATATTTGTTTGTTTCCTGAAAAAGTAACGCCAAACCTACACGCTTTAGCGCGTAATTTTGTTTTGCTCGATAATTTTTATGTAGATGCCGAAGTTTCTGCCGACGGTCACAATTGGTCAACGGCTGCGTATGCGAATGATTTTGTTGAAAAAACTTGGCCTACAAGTTACGGCGGTCGCGGCGGTAATTATGATTTTGAAGGCACACGTGCTGTTGCTTTTCCCAAAAATGGATTTATTTGGGATTATTGCAAACGCGCCGGCATTTCTTATCGTACTTACGGCGAGTTTTCAGATGTCGGAAAAGCGGAGTATAAAACGCTCCAGAAACATTTTTGTACTTATTATCCCGGCTTCGACATGAAATATCAAGATATTCGGCGCGAAAAAGATTGGGAACGCGATTTCGATTCGCTTTTAGTTGTTAAACAAGTGCCTCATTTTAATACTGTGCGTTTTTCAAGCGACCATACTTCAGCCTTATCACGCGGTGCGGCTACGCCGACGGCAGCGGTTGCAGATAATGATCAAGCTGTCGGAAAATTTGTAGAACATTTATCGCAGTCGCCGATTTGGGCGCAATCTGCTGTTTTTATTCTTGAAGATGATGCGCAAAATGGTTCCGATCATGTAGATGCACATCGTTCTCCGGCTTTCGTGATTAGTCCTTTTATAAAAAGAAATTTTGTTGATCACACAATGTATTCAACAAGTTCGATGATGCGGACTATGGAATTAATTCTCGGTTTACCGCCGATGAGTCAATACGATGCCGCCGCTACTCCGATGTGGCGTTGTTTCACAACCGAAAAAAATCTTGCGCCTTATAAATCAATAGAAGCTCAAGTAAATATCAACGAAAAAAATATCGCCGACAACGAACTTTCTAGAGAATCTGAATCTTTTAATTTAGCAAAAGTAGATGCCGCACCAGATCGCGCACTGAATGAAGTCATTTGGAAATCTATAAAAGGTTTAGACAGTGAAATGCCGGAGATCGGAGAGCACACGTCTGAACTCCAGTCACTCTACGCAATCT
>JAYTNA010000448.1:0-5499 GCA_043748865.1 Saprospiraceae bacterium | reverse complement strand
CTTTGAAAAGATGAATCTTGAAGTTCTCAGCTCAAAGCTTAAAGCTAATAGCTCACAGCTTAGATTTCATTTTCAAAAAAGGTGTTTCCAAAAAACGATAAGAAAGACTCGCAAAAAAAACAGATAAAATAAAGGTGAGAATTGGAAACGACAAAATAAAGTAAAAATTATCTACCGAAATATTTAAAGATTGCAAGAAATGCGCCACGACGCGCATCGAAACGAGATGAAAAATATAAATACCGAAAGAAATTTTTCCTAAGTATTTTAAAGGGGCAAGTTCAAAGGGTAAAATTGAAAAACGTGAAATACCCGTAAGAATTAATCCTGCCGATATTAAACCTTGTACAATTCTATCCAAATCAGGTTTAAACTGATAATACCTGCCGAACATAAAAATCCACATCGGAATTAAAAAGCAAAGTTGCAGTGCGTAATTTTCATAAATACTTAGTTGATAGGTCGGTCTGAATTTTTTCTTCACAAACCAATATGACAACAACGCACCCAATCCGAAATGAAAAAAGCGGTTAAGCGTAAAATTATACGTGAACATCGTATAGTCATCATAAAAATTAAAATGTCGCGCCGTTAAAAAATAACCGATAGCGATAAACGACAGCAACAAAATTTGAATCCTGTTTTTACAAAAAAGCACCAACGGTGCAAAAATCAAATAAAATTGTTCCTCAACACCTAATGACCAAAAATGCCCCAGAAAAAAAGCAGAGTAGTCATTAGCTGTATGATTCATCGTTTGAAAATTTGTCGTGAAGGTACACAAATACAATAAATTCCCGAGCATCGTTTCTCGCGATTGTGGCGCGCCTTCAAAGCCTATAAGATGCGATAGAAATGTTCCAAAAACAATAGTCGTGATACCAAAAACGAAATAAAGCGGCCAGAGTCTTAAAATTCTGCGTTGATAGAATCTTTTAATACTTATCGTATTTGTTTTCTATAATTCTTTAAAAAGAATAAAAGAAATAAGAAAGCCACTCAATACGAAAAAAAAATCCACACCGAAACCGGCAAGTTTATGTCCCCAAGGATCAAAAACCAGTATCGGTGTCGGCGAATGTTCATGAATCCACGTTTGACAATGCCCGACGATAACAAAAGTTGCCGCAATAGCTCTGAAACCGTCTAAATTTCGGAAATAAGTTTTGTTTGATATTGGTAAAGTACTTTTGATTATAACGAGTTTTTACTGTAAGTTTAAAATTACCGATTTAAAATCAGTGCTTTGAGATGGCGAAGTTTGAAAGTAATAGAAATTAATTCAGGTTTCTCGACAGCATTAAATTGACGGCTGACGCAATAATCTAAGCCGATGAGTGTTGTAAAAAACCAATTGTTTTCTATGACGTAACATCCGTAAATAGGTTTATTATCGTTATTCATGTTTTGGGCTAAAAGCATTGCCACTAACATTTGTCCTTGCGGATCTGTGCGACCGAAGCGTTAAGATTGTTTGAACTCTTGCAAAAAAAAGTAAGGCTTATCAGGGTCGCCTGCTAATTTAGGTTGTGCCACCATGCAATCGGTTATTACGTGAACGTTATAATTATTGATGATGCCTGTCAAAGTTCGTTCAAAATAAGTTTTACAAACATCAGTAATATTCGGGTCTGCCACCGAAATAACTGAACTGATGAAGTGCATTTTTAATTCCTCTTCGTTCCAACCCGCGGCTAAATTAAAATATCTTTCTAAAGCTTTATCAAGCGTTTTTTCTTCAAAATCATCTAAAGTATATTGCGCTGCCATCCATTTTGATAAAATCTCGCATTGCTTTACTCTTTTAATTCCAAAAGTGTTAATAACAGTTTCACCTCGAAATTTATAAAAATTTTCCATTTTAAATTAATTTAATGAAAATCATTAAAACACGACAAAGGTAAAATATAAAAACAAAGAAAACTCACCGTCGTTAAATACTTTTTCCTTTAATCGCTGTTGCAATATTAGCATCAAGTGCGCGATGTGCTAAAGGTTCCGTATAAATATTCAAATCGGACATGGCTACATTTATCGTATCTTTATTGTCACCTTGAACGGCAATTTTTAATTTTTCTGTCAAGCCAACCGTTTGCAATTTTTCTTCACCGGATAAAATTGTCGCGTTTTGTTTGATAAATTTTTCGGCTGACAGAATAATATTATTCGCTTCGTTGCGTGCTTCGAGTAAAGCGCGTGTTGCCATATCTGAACTTGCATTTTGAATAGAATCAATCAACATCATCGCCATTTCTTCATCGCTGATGCCGTAAGCAGAACGCACCGTGATGGTTTGTTCGACATTACTCCGCAATTCTTTGGCGCGAACTTTCAAAATACCGTCTGCGTCAAGATAAAAAGCAATATCAATTTTAGGTAAACCTGCCGGCATCGGCGGAATGTTTTTCAAAACAAAAGAACCCAACAAACGATTATGTTCGACCAAATCGCGCTCACCTTGATAAACAGCAACTTTTAAATTTTTTTGTCCGTCCACACTCGTCGTGTATTGTCGCCCAACTTTTGTCGGAATTTTTGAATTGCGCGGAATAATCGTATCCATCAATCCACCGACAGTTTCTATACCCAAGGAAAGCGGTGTCACATCGAGTAACAAAACATCGCGTTGATTGCCGGCAAGTACATCTGCTTGAATTGCAGCGCCGAGTGCAACAACTTCATCCGGATTCAAATTGTCGTAAACTGCTTTTCCAAAAAATTCCGCAACAGATTTTTTTACCAAAGGCACGCGTGTTGAACCGCCGACCATGACAATCGCATCAATTTTATCTTTTGAAATTTTTGCATCATCCAAAGCTTTTTGACAACACGCAATTGTTTTTTGAACAAGCGGCGCAATCATTTTTTCAAAATCATTTCGAGCAAGCGTCAAACTTTGCTTTTTTTCGGCTACCTCAATATCTATTTTATTCGATTTTATATCACCTTTTGAAACCGTTTTTTTTGCGTGTTCGGCAGCTAATCTTAAAGTTTGTCCGAGTTGTTTATCATTTTGTAAAACATTTTTATCGAAATTGTATCTTTTTATCCACGTGTCAATAATCACGCGGTCAAAATCGTCGCCGCCCAAAAAAGTATCGCCGTTGGTAGAAAGCACTTCAAAAATACCGTTTTCGATTTGTAAAATAGAAACGTCGAACGTGCCGCCGCCTAAATCATATACCGCAATTGTTTGTGCTTCATCGCCTTCTTTTCTGCCGATACCGTACGCCAATGCCGCAGCCGTCGGTTCATTCACAATGCGTAACACATCGAGACCTGCGAGTTTTCCCGCGTCGCGTGTCGCTTGACGCTGCGCATCGTTGAAATAAGCCGGTACCGTAATCACGGCTTTGCTCACTTTTTGTTGCAAATTTTCTTCAACGCGCTGTTTCAATTCTTTGAGAATAAAACTTGATAATTCAATCGGCGTATAAAAACTATCTCCCACGCGCACCTTTACGAGTGTATCATCGTCTTTGGTATCAATCACTTTATAACTGAAATACTTTTCAAAAGCGTTGACATCTTTATAAGATTTTCCCATCAATCTTTTAACGGAATAAATCGTATTTTCCGGTTCGGAAATCAGTTTTTCTTTTGCGGCATCACCGACAATGATTTCATTTTTTGCAAAATGCAAAACACTCGGCACAAGCGTATTTTTTCCGTTTTCATCTGCCACACAAACCGCCACACCGTCTTTGATATAAGCCACCAAAGAGTTAGTCGTGCCGAGATCAATACCGACAATTACTTCGCGTTTTTCAGATTCTATATTGCCGGTTTGAATATTTATTGGAATAATTGCCATTTATTATTGGATATCGGTTAATTGGTTATTGGTTAATTGGTTGATAAATAACCGATAATTAATTTTTATGAAGTGCAAATATACGAAAGCATTTAACAGAACAATATTGATTGTGTTAAATGCTTTCATCTTTTAACTGAAGAAATTATTTACTTTTTTGAAGCTTGAAGGGCGTGTTGTTGTCTGCAAGGTTTTTTATTACAGCGGTGCGTTAAAATCTTTGGACATGGCAAATCGGGCTTTACTAAATCCTGCATGAGGGCGTTGCGACTTTGGTTGAGCTTCCAAAATAATTATTGCTTTATAAAAACCTTCGGCAATGCCTTTTATATCTATAAAGCTATTCTCACTATTGATAAATATTTCTTTTGAAATCGTAATCATTTTATTTTGCATTTTTACAAAGTTACACGCTTTTATTACAATATACAAAACGAAAATTAGCATTCTAATTCTATTTCAGAATAAATTCTTGTTGGTATGATTATAATGAATTAGTTTTGTATAAATATTATCGTTTCAATCAAATGGATAAATTAAAAAAATATCAAGCTATACTCAAAGAAGTATTAAATGAATATGCTGCCGATGAATTCAATCGAAAGCCCAAACCGGATGATATACAAATGCGTATTCTAATTGATACTGAAAACGATCATTACCAAGCCTTATATGCCGGTTGGCGCAATGACAGACAAATTTTCTCTGTTGTTTTTCATTTTGATATTATTGACGGAAAAATTTGGGTACAATGCAACATCTCGGACTACGATATTATCGGAGATATTGAAGCGAAAGGAGTTCCTAAATCAGATATTGTTTTAGCTTTTCACGCGCCGGCGATGCGGGCTTTTACTGAGTATGCTTCGGCGTGATCAAACCAATAGGTTACATTAAGAGTGGCAATTGATAGTTTAAAATTTCATGCAGAGTAGATAATAATAAGATCTTTAAAAATAAATTCGCGCAGTCGTTGATTTCGGATGCCTTGTTCTGTAATTAAATCAACTGGAATACCAATAAATTCAGAAATTTGTTGTTCGAGCATCACTAATTTTAAAAGACTGATACGTCCTTTCAAGCGAATAAGAATATCCAAGTCACTTCCTTTTTTTTGCTCGTTTCTTGAATACGAACCGAAAATACCTATTGTCTCCGGTGCATAAGGCAAAAGCGTTTGCACAATATAATTTTTAATCTTATCCTCAAGTTGCATTTTTTTATTTTATTTATGGAGCAAAGTTAGGTTGTTTTTTTTAAGCATCATACAATCTACCGTTTGACGCAATTGATAATTCAAAAAGTTTATAAATTTTTTGAATTATCAATTGCGTTTTAGAAGCAATTTAGTTTGCAAGTTGGAAAGTTACTATTTTTACTTTTTTACAAACTTTAAAAATAATCCTAACTCTCCATCGTGAATAGAGCTTTTCCACTTTTTACCACGTTGTTCAAATCCATTTCTTTCTAGGATGGTTTTCATTGAATTACCTTCACGAAGTTCAGTTGAAGCCATTAAATTTTCGCTTGACAGTTTGTCAATTAAATGTTTTACAATTTCAGAGGAATGACCTTTTCCCGTGTAGTCGGGTAAAGTAAAACAGTAACCGAGTTCAAAATTGAAGTCATTCCTAAAATAATCAAGGTCTGCTTTATCAGAATTAAAATCGAAATCAGTTTTTTGT
>JAYTNA010000447.1:0-3514 GCA_043748865.1 Saprospiraceae bacterium | reverse complement strand
AAAATTCTTTGTAATTCACCATACCCGTCACGACTAAAGCGGTGACGGCATAAATTATGGTGCAAATAATGAGCGAGTAAATCATGCCGCGCGGTAAATCGCGTTGCGGATTACTGCACTCTTCGGCAGTAGTAGAAATTGCGTCGAAGCCGATGTACGCAAAAAATACGGAAGAAACGCCTTTCATCACGCCGCCAAAACCGTTGGGCATAAACGGATGCCAATTATTGGTGTTGACATAAAATATACCGATAATAATAACGACAAACAAAATTGCTAATTTCAAAACCACCATCGCGTTGGTGATGCGTTTGGTTTCCTGAATACCGATATATACCAAATAAGTTAAAGCAACAACAATAAACGCTGCCGGCAAATTGACAATAAATTTTATGCCGCCGATTATCGGTGCTTCGGCATAAGCCAATCCGGCAGTGGAAGTGTGTGCTTGAACGGCAGCATCATATAATTTGTGTGCGGTACCCGGATCGGAAACCAACCACTTCGGCAAATTAATACCGAGGCCCATCAGTAAATCGTTAAAATAACTGCTCCATGAAATTGCCAAAACAATATTACCGATAGCATATTCTAAAATCAAAGCCCAACCGATAATCCAAGCAATAAGTTCGCCGAAAGTGACATAAGAATAAGTGTAAGCACTACCGGCAACCGGCACGCGCGACGCAAATTCGGCATAACAAAGCGCTGTGAATCCGCAAGTGACTGCCGTAATAAAAAATAAAACAATCACTCCCGGTCCGCCGTCGTAAGCTGCTTTACTGATAGTTGAAAAAATACCGGCACCGACAATCGCGGCGATACCCATTGAAACGAGGTCTATTAATTTTAAATTACGTGCCAATTCGCCGCCGTGTGCATCGTTATTGCCTGCTTCAGAAAGTGTTTTTGAAAGGGATTTTGTTCGAAATAATTGTTTGAAATTCATTTTTCGTTTTTCGATATTTGTTATTTGTTATTCGTTATCGGTTATCGGTTTATCGGTTATTTGTTATTCGTTCATTAGGCAAGGTACTTGCAATTAATATGTAACGAATAACGAATAACCGATAAACCGATAACCAATAATGCATTACTAAAATTCAAAATTAAAAAATCATTCGGAAGATTTATTTATTTCAGGATTTATTTTTTTCTAAATCCTAAACTAAAGTTTGGTGTTAGTCATTCATTTTTTGATATGGGCAATGCCGGCAACCGTTTTCGCAACAATAGCCGCGTTTGAGTAAAAAAGATTCGGTGAAAACATAGAAACCGTTTTCGATGTAGAAGTCGTTTTTTGTTAGTTGATCAGTTGATTGGTTAGTTAGTTGGTTGGTTAGTAAGTCGGTTTTAGTTGGTTGGTTTTGGATTAATTGACTAACCGACCCGCCGACTAACTGACTATACAATTTTACCAATTCTTTTTCTTCATTTTCCCAACATAAAATCGGAGTAGCTTTCAAACAGTTTTCGTGCAATGTTTGATATAATTTTTTATCGTTTAAAAGTAGGTTGATGGCATCAGTTGTTTCTTTTGCGTCTGCGTTTTCAATCATAATGCCGATATTGTAAGTATCGTTGAGTTGTTTGTGTTCTTTCAAATTTGTAAAAACACTTGGTAACCCGGCTTGAATATAATCAAAAAATTTATTTGCCAAAGAGTATTCGTAACTCAAACCTTTATTTTCTAAAACGTGTAAACCGATTTTTGCTTGAGATAAAATTTCACCCAATTGTGCGGGCGGAATGAAGCCGAAAAATTTAACCCGTTCCGATAATTGGCGACCTGAAAAGTCGCGACTTATCCGTACTTGTTTTTCTAATACTAAACGTAAATCGCCGTCGCCGATAATCCAAAGATGCACGTCATCGTTCAAAAATTTTAAGGCTTCAATAGCTATTTCTACACCGCGACCTTCATTGAGATTGCCGAGATAGACAATTTTGGATTTTGGATTTTCTTTCGAATTAATTCTTAATTCGTAATTTGTAATTTGTAATTGACTTGGGAGATTTCTAATCAAATCAAACTTAAGACCATAACGTTTTTCAAATTCATCGGCAATGGATTGACTCACTGTATAACGCAAATCAGTTTTCGGAATGATAAATTTTTCAACCATCAACCATATTTTACGAATTGTTTTTCTTTTATAAACTTCCGGTGTATCGGTAAATAATTCGTGCGCATCATAGACTAATTTTTTTTTGCCTTTTAGGCGTGCGGCAAAATAACACGGCAGAATGGAATCGAGATCAATGCCGCAAATAATATCGAAGGAAGAAAAAAACAGTTTAAAAAATAAACGCAGATTGTATTCGATGTAAAAAAGTTTTCCTTTTATGAAAAACAAATTCATTCTCTGTTGTCGGAAGGCTTGTTGAATAAGTGCGGTTGAATTTTTTAATTTTCTGCCAATCAGCGTCACGTCATAACCCACACTTTCAAGGCTCGTACAAATGCGTATCATGCGGCGGTCGCCATTTAAATCATTTGTAACGGTGAAAAAGATTTTTATTTTTTTGTCGGAGTAGTGATCCATTACGAAACTATATTTTTATCGTCGCGTCTCACATCATTGACATCATGTAGGAACAGGTTGCAACCTGTCTCTACATGATGTCAATAATGTGAGACGCAAGCATTGCGTCTCTACTGTTTCATAAATTTCTCCACAACCGCTTGCGTTCCCGTTCCGATTTTTATAAAATAAATACCGGAACTGAAACCGGAAACATCAACGGGCAATAAAATTTCTTGTGATGATGCCGAAACATTTTTCTGCCACATTTCTTGTCCGGTGACGGAAAAAATGCGGACGTCTAAAGGCTCAAATTGCGCGGTTTTGATATTGATATTTAGGTATTCATTTACCGGATTCGGAAAAACTTTTACTAAAAACTCATTTTTAATATCGTCTGTCGGCGTGAAAATTGTCGGGTCAACGATAGTACCGCGTTCCGGTACAAACGCTGATGCGGTATCATTCTGTACGGAACGCACACTAACACGTGTATTGTAATTGTACATATCCATTACCGCCACGTCATCAATAAACCAACCCAGCACAGAAACGAGCGAATCGTTACCAAAACGAAAACGCAGTTTAATATCTTTCCCGAGATACGGACTCATATCAACGCAAGTGACGTTAAATGTTTTATTATTGCCCCAGAATGCTTGTAAATCATTAACAAGAAAAGTTTTTGTAGAAATTTTTCCTCTGTAAGGGTTTTTAAAAAATAAATTTCTATTGATGGAATCCCAAGTAGCACCGTTATTGGTAGAAATTTGAACGAAACCACCATCTGCACCCGGTTCGGTGTTGTAGTAGTGATAGAAACGTAAAATCGGTTGTTTGCCGACAACGCGCACGGATTTCAATAAAAAAGTAGATACATCGCCCGCACCTTGCGCAGGATAGGTAGCACCCATCGAATTTTTTCCGCTATAAGCATATAAATTGCCTACGCCGAAAATATTACCTTTGCCTTTCAAATCATCGTAATT